>WFTX01000271.1 GCA_015485235.1 Nitrospirota bacterium
CGAGACCGGATTTAATGCGATGTTTTTTTGAATCGTAAAGTGAGATGTCCTGTTCAGTTATAATGCATAGACTATAAGGTCCCGGGGAGTTACTGTCGGTATCGCTGAAATCCGGTGCTCTCCTGAGGTCAGCCTGCTCCTGAATAAGGGTTGTTGGTTTTACTAATGCAGGTATTAATATAATATTGATAAAGGATATCTCCGGGGTATATTCTGGACTGGATTGGCAGCATCTTGTCTTGAAGGAGGCGACCATGGATCTCATCCAGAGGATAAGCGAGGTATACAAGAAGATCTCCCATGCGGCGATGCGTGCGGGGAGAGACCCTTCGGAGGTCAGGCTGTTGGCGGTCACAAAGACGGTCTCCCCTCAGATGGTAAAAGATGCGATTGATGCCGGCATCAGGTTGATCGGGGAAAACAGGGTCCAGGAGGCAGAGAAAAAGATGGAGGCCCTTGCGGGAGAGATCCCCGGGACAGTCTCCTGGCATATGATAGGCCATCTCCAGAAGAACAAGGCAAAGCTGGCAGTGGCACTCTTCGACCTGATCGAGTCTGTCGATTCCCTCTCCCTTGCTGAGCGGATTGACCGGTATGCCCGGGAGGCGGGAAAGATGCAGAAGATATTCCTTCAGGTAAAGCTCTCGCCTGAGGAGACGAAAAGCGGAATGTCCCCGGAAGAACTGGAAAGGGATATAGCCGATTATCTGGGATTTTCAAACCTTAAACTACTGGGCCTGATGACGATACCCCCTTACTCCCCGGACCCGGAGGAATCGAGGCCCTATTTCAGAAGGCTCCGGGAGATCAGGGACCGTCTCATTGATGCAGGGTACGATCTCAGGGAACTCTCAATGGGGATGTCAGGGGATTATGAGGTGGCCGTTGAGGAGGGTGCAACTGTTGTGAGAGTGGGAACGGCGATATTCGGGGAGAGGGTGTATTAACCTTGACGTTGCAAAAAACATGGATAAGGGCAGGGGGAATACCCTCCGGTGCCTTCCAACGCAAGGGGATTATCGGAATATCCAGAGCAGAGCCCCATCTCCAAAAACTTCCTTCTCCCGGCATTTTTTCTGGAATATGTAGTAAACTATATGTTTGCGATCCTGAGAGTAACCTGAAATCTACATGTAATAATCTGACAGGCAACCGTTCTTGACACAGGAAGATCATTCAGACCATTAATCCGGGAAAAGGGGAAAAATGAAACGAACCGATATAAGGAATATTGCGATTATAGCCCATGTTGA
The DNA here is from genome assembly GCA_015485235.1 of Nitrospirota bacterium. Classification (GTDB taxonomy): domain Bacteria; phylum Nitrospirota; class Thermodesulfovibrionia; order Thermodesulfovibrionales; family JdFR-85; genus WFTX01. Next base: position 1,254 of record WFTX01000271.1, read on the forward strand.
CCACGGGAAGACGACTCTCGTGGATGGGATGCTCCATCAGGCCGGGATATTCCGTTCAAACGAAAAAGTACAGGAAAGGGTGATGGACAACATTGACCTTGAGCGTGAGAAGGGGATAACGATAATGGCCAAGAACACCGCTGTTGACTACAATGGCGTGAAGATAAATATCATCGACACACCGGGCCATGCCGATTTCGGTGGTGAGGTTGAGAGGACGATGAAGATGGCCGACGGGGTGTTACTGCTGGTGGATGCCTCCGAGGGGCCCCTTCCACAGACGAGGTTCGTATTAAAGAAGGCCCTTGAACTGGGACTCCCCCCGATTCTCGTAATAAACAAGATAGACAGGTCCGATGCACGGATCCAGGAAGTGCTGAATGAGGTTTACGATCTCTTTATCGACCTTGACGCCACGGAAGACCAGCTTGAGTTCCCCATCGTCTATACCAATGCCAGGAGGGGGACAGCAACACTCGACCCTGATAAGGAATCAGAGAGCCTCAAGCCGCTCTTTGATCTCATCCTTGATACCATACCTCCACCTGAGGGAGACGAAAGGGGGCCGCTCCAGTTACTTGTAACAAATATTGACTATAACGACTATGTGGGCAGGCTTGCGATAGGAAGAATATTTTCCGGTAGTGTAAGATCAGGGGAGCCTGTGGCAATGATCAACGCCGAATCCGGACCGGTAAGGACGAAAATAACCACCCTTTACGGATTCCGGGGACTTGAGAGGGTGGAGATCGGGGAGGCATCTCTTGGTGAGATTGTGGCGCTTGCCGGTATTGACGGAATAAACATCGGCGATACGATCACGGATATCGAGACACCGTCACCACTGCCCCGCATCAAGGTTGATGAGCCTACCATATCGATGGTGTTTTCCGTAAACACCTCCCCCTTTGCAGGCAGGGAGGGCCAGTATGTAACCTCCAGAAAACTGAGGGAGAGGCTTGAAAAGGAACTCCTCTATAATGTTTCCATCAGGGTGGACTTCTCTGATCCTGACTCGTTCAGGGTGATGGGAAGGGGCGAACTCCAGATGGCTATACTCATAGAGATGATGAGGCGGGAGGGATATGAGCTTTCAGTCTCAATGCCGGAGATCATCACCAGGGAGATTAACGGCACCCTCCATGAGCCCATGGAACTCCTTATCATAGATGTACCCGAGGAATTCATAGGGGTAGTAACACAGCAGGTGGGCATGAGAAAGGGCAGGATGCAGAAGATGCAGAATAACGGCCGGGGAAGGGTAAGACTGGAGTTCAGCATCCCCTCGAGGGGATTGATAGGGTTTCGCTCACAATTCCTGACAGATACACGGGGAACGGGGCTTCTGAATCACATCTTTGACGGATATGAGCCATGGCACGGTAGTATGTCAAAGAGACAGACCGGTGCACTCGTGGCTGACAGGAAGGGGAAATCGACTGTCTATGCCCTCTTTCATCTCCAGCCCCGTGGGACCCTTTTCATAAGGGAGAATACCGAGCTATATGAGGGAATGATTATCGGTGAAAACTCCAGATCCAATGATCTGGATGTGAATGTTACAAAAGAAAAGAAACTCACGAACATCCGTGCAGCAGCATCAGACGACGCCCTCCATCTGATGCCTCCCAGGATACTGAACCTGGAAGAATCAATAGAATTCATCAGGGAAGATGAACTGGTCGAGGTGACACCCCGGTCCATCAGACTCCGGAAAAAGATGCTGGAAGCGAACAGACGGACAAAACATAGAGATTAGGTCGGATCCTGCCTCCCCCCATACCTGCATGATTC
>WFTX01000272.1 GCA_015485235.1 Nitrospirota bacterium
CCTTTATCCTGGAGTTCTACAACTCTTACCTGACCTGAATTAACAATGGCTACAAAGGGCTTGAGTTTTGATTTGGGTGTATTCGTCCTCTTAAGAGTGATGCTGCACTGTTCGAACTTGACATCGTAACCATCCGCAAGACTCTGCATTCTCTCCTTTATGGATTTGGCAAGTTTCGGGGGAATCTTCTTGGAAGCAAACTTTGTACCCTTGGTATCAGTCAGCAGAAACTGGACGCATGCTGAATTGGAAACAACCCGGACGTCATAGGAAATGCCATTTGTAGTATAAAAGTTTACCAGGTTATAGATATTGCGGAGCATCGCATCAACTCGTTTGGGGTTGCCGAAATCGCAATGGTAAACCGCCTTCCTCTCAGTATCGGCAGCCCTGGCTGATCCCGGGCCAAGGATAAAACCGGAGAGTGCAAGCAGCACCACCCCCATCAATAAAGTTTTCCGCGCCATCGTTACCTCCCTTTGCATATCCGCCTTGTGCAGACATGACTCATTAGATTGACATCTCCGGCAGACTGCCGGTCAGTCCTTACAACCCCTTTTTATGCCCTTCACATAATGACATAATATATCTTTAAAATCTTCCTTTGAGAGAAGCCCTGGAACCCTGAAAAGCTCCTTTCCACCAGGACTGAGAAAAACGATTGTGGGGACACCCTTTATGTTATATTCCCGGGCAAGCTCTTCTTCTGTTTTGCCATCATCCACATGCTTCTTGCCGGTGATCTTTACCTTGATCATGCTTGTGTTTTGGGAAACAATGTTATGGATTGATGCATCCTCAAGTACTTTATCCATCTTTTCACAGTACTTGCAACCATCCTCGTAGAAAAAGAGCATCTTAATATCGTTGCCGTATGCGTGGGCTGTACTGAACATCCCGAACAGTAATACAATGACTACTATAGACCGGTTTCTGATCATACATAGTTTCATTTGCCTATAGGATAAGCAACATTCATGCCTGCAGCACCGTGGCTTTAGAACGCCCACCTTACTGCCATCGCAAGAGTAAAAATGTTCATTTCTGAACAGTTCCTGACCGCAAGATGTCCTTTTCTGTTCAGATAGCACCTTCAGGCAGATCACAGGAGTAAAGGCATACAATGTTTTCGGGCATGCAAATTGCTTATCTGATTGTCTGGCAGGACCGCGGGCAAATGAAATGATACGATTTATCACAAAACCAAAAACGTCTCTGTGACTAGTCCTGTTTCAGCGGCAGAACACCAACCGGAAAGAAAAGGATAAATGGTTACCAGAAAGACAGAAAAACTCTTGGTGTTGACCTTACTGACTCTTTTCTGCCTGAATACCGCCATGCCGGTTTACGGATTCAGGTTTTCACCAAAAGCGAAGAAAATCGGCAAGATCAAGTGGAATGACTGGGATGAAAATGTATTTCAGAGAGCGGAAAAAACAAAAAAACCAATACTTCTCTCTCTCAGTGCCGTCTGGTGTCACTGGTGTCATGTAATGGATGAAACGACATACTCCGATGAAAGGGTGATAACCTTTATTAACACAAACCTGATTCCTGTAAGAGTTGATGCAGATCAGAGACCGGATATCGATAACATTTACAACCAGGGGGGATGGCCTTCAACGGTTCTGCTAACCCCTGGAGGTGAGATCATTGACGGCGGTACTTTTTTCAGCCCCGATGAGATGCTCCAATGGTTGAAATACAACCTTAACCGCTATCCTCAGAGGTGGAACCCTCGGAAGAAAGAATTGAAATCCCATGCTCCCGGCAGCAACCTCCCCATCCTCAATGGAAAACCTGATAAAAGGGATCTTGAAGAGATAAATGCCATTCTCATTGACTCCTTTGACAAAGAGCATGGAGGCTTCGGTCAGGGACAGAAATTCCCGAACCCTGGTGCGATCGAGTTTCTCCTCACTTATTACTTCTGGAAAGAGCAGAAGTCTGCAATGAATGTAGTAATAAAGACTCTCGATGAGATGGCCGGAGGGAAAATCTTCGACAGCCGGGAAGGAGGATTCTTCAGGTACTCAACGAAGCCTGACTGGTCGGCACCGCATTATGAAAAAATGCTCTCTGTAAATGCCAGAATAATCAGAAACTATCTGCATGCCTATATGCTTTTCGGCATACCCAGATATCTCAAGGTTGCTGAAACAAGCATCTCCTATATAAGAAAATATCTCTATGACGGCAAGGAAAAGATGTTTAGAGGCTCCCAGGCAGCCGATGAACGTTACTACCGCAGTCCTGAGAGGAGCAGCCTCACCCCTCCTCCCGTTGACATGACATCATACGCAGATTCCTCAGCAGAGATGATCTCCACTCTCACCGCAGCATACAGTGCCACAGGAAACATTGATTATCTCCGCTGGGCTGAAGAGGCCATTCAATCCCTTATGGAACGTCTCTATTCAGTTGAGGGGGGTGTTTATCACTACTGGGACGGCAGCCCCCATCTTCCGGGGCTGCTCAGAGATAATATCCTTGTAATCAATGCCCTCATCGACATGTACAACAACACAGGAAAGGGTCACTACCTTGAAAGTGCAGAGGGTCTGCTGGCCTACGTTATCAAAAATTATTATCAAGACGGGCATTTCCGTCTCTACGCCGGCAAAAGTATCAAAAGTCCTGCCCGGGCCGGTGTGATGAACAATTTCAGGTGGATCAGAGACAATTTCACGGCATTACTCGTGCTTTCAAGACTGGAACCCGTCATACCGGAGGAGCTTACAGAGATTGTTGTCCGTACGGCTGAACATCTCCGTCCCTTTTATAAGAGTTTCGAGATTTATTCAGGAACTTTTGGACAGGCGCTATTCCATATCCTCAATCACGATATAGAAATAAAAATAGTCATGTCTTCAACGAAAGATTCGTTGATGGTTCTGAACATCCTTAATTCTCAATTTCTTCCTGGAAAGACCATCAGGATATACAATCCTGTACGGGACGGTGAAACCATGAAGAAAGAGGGAATACCGGAGAAGGAAGGCGTCTATCTCTGTGCCCTTACCATCTGTGCACCACCCATCGATAACATCCCAGAGATAAAAACAAAGACGATGGAATTCCTTCAGAGTATCAGACAGAGACATTGAACCTGTACCGGCCCCAGACGCCTGCCTGATCCTGCTCCCGATCAAACAACAACTTCGGAACAGGCGTAATGATCAGGCATCGGTTCCCTCACCTTCTGAATCCAGAAGATGCCCAATCGCCTCGGCGGCGGCGTTCATCTGGGCCTCTTTCTTGCTCCTGCCCCTGCCCCTGCCCATCATCCTGCCCTCTACATATACCTCCACAGTAAACCTCTTGTCATGTTCCTCCCCCTCCTCAAGGACCAGCCTGTACTCCGGAAGACTGCCGAAAAGTGACTGGGTCTTTTCCTGGAGGTCTGTCTTGTAGTCATGGGATTTCCCGGTCCGGAGCATTTCCTCGACACAACCACCCAGGAGTCCGAGCACCACCTGACGGGCCTGGATGAAACCTCCGTCGAGGAATACTGCACCAAAGACCGCCTCCATCGCATCGGCCAGGATATTGTCCTTCTCTCTGCCGCCTGATGCCTCTTCCCCTCTTCCAAGCCTGACGACCTCCCCTATCTTTATCTTCCTGGCAATATCCGAAAGCACGGTCCTTGAGACGAGATAGGCCTTCATCTTCGCCATCTCAGACTCGGCAAAGGGCGGCTCCTGCCTGAACAACGACTCAACAATCACAAGTCCCAGGACCGCATCCCCCAGGAATTCGAGCCTCTCGTTGTAGGCACACCCCTCCTCAGGGTGTTCATTGGCGTAGGAACTGTGTGTCAGGGCCTCAAGAAGAAGACTCCTGTCATGGAAGTAATAGCCAAGGGTCTGTTCAATCAGGGATATGTTTCTTGAATAGGAGGCATGCATTCGTTCCACCGAAACCGAAGGAGTTGGACAGGGCATATTCCACGTTCATCTTCCTTGCCTTATGAGGGACATAATCCAGATCACACTCCGGATCAGGGTTGTCCAGGTTTATGGTTGGGGGAACTATACCCTCATATATGCTGAGAGCGGAAAACACAGCCTCTACGCCACCGGCAGCGCCCAGCTGGTGTCCTGTCATTGACTTGGTTGAACTCACTGCCAGTTTGTAGGCATGATCCCCGAAAACCCTCTTTATAGCCTTGGTCTCCAGTTCATCGTTGAACCTGGTTGAAGTTCCGTGGGCATTGATGTAATCCACAACTTCCGGGCTTACACCTGCATCTTCAAGGGTCAGCTTCATGCACCGTGCAGGACCATCACCATCAGGTGACGGCGCGGTTATATGGTAGGCATCCCCCGTCATCCCATAACCTGCCACCTCGGCATAGATCCTCGCACCCCTCTTTCTGGCATGTTCAAGTTCCTCAAGAATGACTATACCTGCACCTTCTGCAATCACGAAACCGTCCCTGTCGGCATCAAAGGGACGGCTTGCCTTTTGCGGCTCATCGTTTCTCCTTGAGAGAGCCTTCATAACGGCAAAGCCTGCCACTGCAAGGGGACTCACAACCGCCTCAGTCCCTCCAGCGAACATGACATCGGCTTCTCCCCTCTGTATGACCCTGAAGGCATCCCCGATGGAATGCGTTCCCGTGGCACAGGCGGTACAGACTGCCGAGTTCGGTCCCTTGGCACCGAACCTCATTGAAACCCTGCCGGCGGCAAGGTTGATAATGAGCATGGGAATAAAGAATGGAGTCATCCTCCTGTACCCCTTATCAAGGAGAATCTCGTGATACTTCTCAATGGTGATCATCCCGCCGATACCAGAGCCTATTATGACCCCCACCCTCTCAGCATTATCATCTGTTATCTCAAGAGCGGAATCATCGAAAGCCATCTGGGAGGCCGCAATTGCAAGATGGATGAACCTGTCCATCTTCCGGACCTCTTTCTCTTCGATGTAGTCCTTAGGATCGAAGTCGCTGACTTCCCCGGCAATCTTCACAGGAAAATCGGTTGTATCAAAGGCGGTAATCCTGTCTATCCCTGATCGTCCCTCAAGGAGCGCACTCCAGGACTTCCGGACACCTGTCCCAAGGGGGGTCAGGAGCCCAAGCCCCGTTATAACTACCCTTCTCCTGTTCTCTTTACCCTTCATGGGGGAACCCCTTCAAAAAAGAGGGATTATGCTGTTTAATCAGCATATTACCCTCTTTTCATAAAGTTTTACATTAAATTTTTTAATTGCCAGATTTCTTCTTAATGTAATCTATGGCATCCTGGACTTTGGCGATCTTCTCTGCATCCTCATCAGGTATTTCGACCCCGAAAGTCTCTTCAAAGGCCATGACAAGTTCAACAGTATCAAGTGAATCCGCACCAAGGTCCTCAACGAATGATGCCTCTGGAACCACCTTTGATGGATCCACGCCAAGCTGCTTTGAGATCAGTTCTTTTACTTTTTCTTCTACCATTCCAGATACCTCCATTGTCCTCTAATATCAGAACCGCCATATAATTCCGGTTCGTTCTCTTACCGGTGCAAAGCACCTTGAAATCAATATCACAGATCCGGCGGCTTAATGTATCCGGCAGGGATCAGGTAACCAGTCCTCTCCCTTCCATGAGCCTACATGAACATTCCGCCGTTTACGTGAATCACATGTCCCGTTATGTAACCGCTTGCCTCAGATGCGAGAAAGATCACTGCATTGGCAACATCATCCACTGAGCCGAACCTCCCCAGGGGAATACTGCCGAGCATCTGTTCTTTTACATCCTCCGGAAGAGCGTCGGTCATGGCAGTCTGGATGAAACCGGGGGCAACGGCATTGGATGTAATCCCCCTTGATGCATACTCCCTCGCAACAGTTTTGGTCAGCCCTACAATCCCGGCCTTGGATGCGGAGTAGTTGGCCTGGCCGGGATTACCCATAAAGGCGACTACCGAGGCTATGTTCACTATCCTCCCGTACCTCTTTTTCGCCATTATCTTTACGGCCTCTTTTGAACAGAGAAATACGCTTTTGAGGTTTATATTGATCACGCTGTCCCAGTCTTCCTCTTTCATCCTCAGAACAAGGGCATCCCTGGTTATACCCGCATTGTTGACAAGGATATCTACACCGCCGAACTCTTCCTTCACCCTCCCAAAGAGTTCTTTTACACTCTCTTCCTGAGAGACATCAACCACAACCGGGATTGAACGGATTCCGAGGCTCTCCACTTCCTTTGAAACCGCCTCGGCATCAGCAGCATTAAGATCTGCTACTGCAATTTTTGCGCCCCTTGAGGCCATCGCAAGCGCTATGGCCCTTCCGATGCCCCTTCCTCCGCCTGTAACTATCGCAACTCGGTCCTTCATTGTCTGCTCCTGTCTGCTGAATCCCCAAAAACTTGATTTACGGGTTATTTGAACAGCCGGGATAGATTTTAACAGACCGGGGAGATATTTTCCAAGTTCTTACCGTCTTGAACCCCCTATCAGAAAAATCTCGACTATTATACTATAGAACCCCCGGGAAGCGAAAGGGTATTACCCCAGATTGCCGATAGAAAAAATGCCCCAACAATAAAGGGCAGGAGGGCATAGGGTTTGAGCGGTTTCAGGCAATCTATGATCTTCACCAGGAA
>WFTX01000273.1 GCA_015485235.1 Nitrospirota bacterium
ATATGTTTCCTCCAAATTTATTTAAAGTTTCAACCCCATCCGGCCGATAAGAACTAACAGGAAAGGGAAAAAAACATCTTTGGAGGGCTTTATGGAAGCAAATGTGCTTGAAGAAAAACCGCAAGACTCCATCGGAGATCTTATCCAGCTGGTCACATTCAATCTGGAAAACGAGGAGTACGGCATCAATATCCTTGATGTCCAGGAGATTATCAGGCCGTCTGAGATAACCACCGTCCCGAACTCTCCTTCCTGGATAGAGGGAGTCATAAACCTCCGCGGAAGAGTGATACCCGTCATAAACCTGAGGAAGAAGTTCAGTATAACAGCGGAGAAGGCCGGTCTGGAAAGAAAGATCATAGTTGTGGATGTGGATGGAAGGGTTGTGGGCCTTCTCGTGGACGGGGTGAACGAAGTGCTCAGGGTGGACTCCGGGATTATCGACCCGCCGCCGGCCCTCACCCCTGCGAATCACTCGGAGTATATAAGCGGAGTCTGCAAGATGGAGGGCAGACTGATCATTCTCCTTGACCTCAGAAGACTGATTGACGACTCAACGGAAGGCTGACCGATGGACAGCAACCGATTGCTCAAACAGAGAATCAGGCGGCTGAAACAGCTTCCCACCCTCCCCTCACTGCTCAGGGAGCTTTTCGAAGTACTCCAGGATGAACAGTCCAACTTTGCAGATATAGCAAGAATCATCAAGCACGACCAGACCATAACGGAACGGATACTCAGGGTAGCCAACTCCCCCTATTTCGGGCACTCAGGCTATGTCTCCACCATAGAGCAGGCTATCATGTTCCTCGGGTATGACCTCGTAAAGGGCATCTGCCTGGGGGCATCTGTATTCAAGCTCCTTGATGGAGGGAAGAAGAGGACCCTGTCAAACCTCTGGAGGCATTCCTTTGAAGTGGGCATCATTGCAGCCAATATCGCTGACCAGAAGTCAAGCTCAGACCCCTCGGTCTGCTTTGTGGCAGGATTACTGCATGATATAGGGAGAGTGGTACTGCTCACTCTGGACATGAAGAAATACCTGAAGATCATCTCTTCCGATGATCTCGTCACCGAAGAGATGGACTGTTTCGGCATTGACCATGCACTGGCTGGTGCTGAGTTTCTCAGAAATGCCAACCTGCCGGAGGAGATAGTTGCCACAGCTCTTTTTCATCACAGACCTGAAGAGGCTGAATCCTTTCCCGACCTTGCCGGCATAACGGCTGTGGCTGAACTCCTCTCAAGGAGGTTCTTCCCAAAGGACGAAGACGACGGCATCTGGTCCGAACAGACAGAGGGTATCCTGCTCAGAATGGGACTGGAAGATCAGGACCTGATCCTCCTTGAAGAGGCGGTGAAGCGCCAGGCAGATGAACTGGCAAGCGCCATGTCGATGAATTAAGATTATTGCGTTTCTTGCGTTATACGTTTCTCGCCTTTACGCTGTCTTCTCAGGGTATGAGCTTGTGCCTCTGAAGCCCGCGTGGGACATACCACTTGTGGAGGTTGTAGGTGATCCCGATAGGGGAAGGCCTGATCCCCCTGAACCTGGCATGGACTATCGGGAGGGCATCGGGGACGTAAAGGAATATATAGGGGACCTCCTCTGCAAGGATCTCCTGTATCCTGTAATAGGCCTTTTTCCTTTTCTCCCTGTCAAAGGTCCTCCTTCCCGTCTCCAGGAGCCTGTCAACCTCATCGTTCCTGAAGGAGATGAAGTTGAACTCCTTCTCCCCTGTCTTGCTGGAATGCCAGATATCATACTGGTCGGGATCAAGCCCTATTGACCAGCCAAGTATGACCGCCTCGAACCTCCTCTTGTCTATGAACTCGTTGATGAATGTACTCCATTCAACAACCCTTATATTCACCTTGATCCCGATCTGTTTGAGACGCCACTGTATTATGGTCGCCGTTCTCTCCCTCACGGAATTCCCCATATTTGTCAGTATGGTAAACTCAAAGGGCCTGCCCTCCCTGTCGAGCACCCCGTCACCGTCACGGTCCACCCATCCAGCCCCGGCAAGGAGTCTCCTGGCCTTTTCCGGATTGAATTCGTACTTCCTCACATCGGGGTTGTAGGGCCAGGTATTGGGGACGTAGGGGCCCGTTGCAACAGAGCCGAGCCCGAAGAGCACAACGTCAATGATCTCCTTCCTGTCTATCCCGTAGGCGATGGCCTGTCTCACCCTTTTGTCCTTGAAGAACGGATGTTTCAGGTTAAACCCGAGATAGGTGTAAGCAAACACCGGGTATCTGAACTTCTGAAAGTTCTTTTTGAAGAACTCCGTCTCAGTCTGTTTCCTGTACTGGATGGGCGTCAGTCCCATCATGTCCACCCCCCCGGCCCTGAGTTCCATGAACATCGTGGCAGGATCGGGTATTATCCTGTAGACATAATAATCAATATAGGGTCTTCCCTCAAAGTAGTCCCTGTTCGACCGGAGGACGAGCCTCTGGCCTGATTCCCATTCCTGAAGCATATAGGGCCCCATACCCACAGGCTTTCTCCCGAAGGGTGTCTTGGTAATATCCTTACCCTTGAGCAGATGCTCGGGCAGTACCGGAAGATTTCCCCAGGTGCTCAGGGCAGGTGCAAAGGGCTTTTTATAGGTCACCCTGAATGTATACGGATCGAGGATCTCGGCCTTCCGGACCTGAAGAAAATCCTCCTTGTAGGCAGTGGGTGTCTTCTCATCAATTATTGTCTTATACCCGAACATGACATCCCCTGCCGTAAACTCCACACCATCCGTCCATCGGACCCCCTTCCGGAGATGGAATGTAATCACAAGCCCGTCAGGGGAGATATCCCACGACTCGGCAAGGTCACCGATTATGGAGAGGTCTGTATCGTACTTTACAAGGCCGTTGAAGATGAGTCCTGCTATCTGGTGGGATGAACTGTCACCGGCAAGCATGGGTATCAGGATGCTCGGTTCCCCTATGGAGCCCACCACAAGGGCATCACCATAGGCGGGTCCCTCTTCATGCCCCGCACCTCCATCCCTTACGGCATGGACTCCGGATATCAGAAGGACCGGGAGCAGGAAAACCGGCAAGGCTATGAACAGAAGGGACCTCTTACTCATCCAGACTGGTTTCCTCCGTGCTGTTGATGCCGCCTTCTTCCCGGGATATGGAATCTTCAGCAGCCTCTTCGGCTTGCTCATCCTTGCCTATCAGCCAGATCTGACCGAACCGCCCCTCCTGATAACAGCTGAGGAGCCCGAGCCTGAGAAGTTCCAGCAGACCGAGGAATGTCACAACAAGCACCGCCCTGTCATCATCAGGACTGAAGATGTCCTCAAACCTCACCGCCTTCCTCCCGGCAAGCTTCTCCATAATCAGGTTCATCCGGTCCTTGACGGTAAGGGCCTCCCGTGTTATCTCGAGCACCTCGGCCGGTGCCCTCTCAAGGACCTTTTTGAAGGCTCCGAGCAGATCGTAGATATTGATATCAAAGAGGCAGGGTTCTGCCTCCTGGCCATCCTCCTCGGGTATGGCAGGCTCCCTCCAGAGAAAGTCCCTCCATCTCCGGGCCCTCTCCCCGAGCTGGAGCGATGCCTCCTTGAAGGTCTGGTATTCCAGCAGCTTCTCAACCAGTTCAATCCTCGGATCCTCCCTCTCCTCAGGAGGGATATCTTCATCAACAGGAAGGAGCATCCTCGTCTTGATCTGGATCAGGGTGGCTGCCATCACCAGGAACTCCCCGGCGACCTCAAGGTTCAGCTCCCTCATCAACTCGAGATAGTCAAGGTACTGCCTTGTGATCTCTGCTATGGGGATATCGTAGATATCAACCTCGTTCTCCCTGATCAGGTGCAAAAGCAGGTCAAGAGGCCCCTCGAAAAGAGGGAGTCTGACCTGGTAGGCATCATCTACTCCCGTCATCTCCGGCATACCGGAATTATAACCTAAATCCCTTCTTCCAGACCTCATCAATTCAATCACACCACGAACAACAGTAGTATATTGGTTATTGGTATATTGGTTATTGGGTTATCAGGTTACTTACTGTGTTACTGGGTTACTCAGCCCCAGACTTACGGCCGTCATTGAGTCATTGGTCATTAGTCATTTCCCGCATCCACACTTATACGCATTATCGCTTCCACACCTTCTGCCTTTCCCGCCTTCAACCTTTCTCGCTCTTTTATCAACGCCATCAACGCTATTAACGCAGAAACCAGAACGCAGATAACGCCTCTTGCCCATCGCCAATAGTCTATTGCCCTTTAGATCCTTGCAAGCCCCCATACCGGGTCAGCAGCAGCGAGACATTGATCCCCCCGAGGCCGAAGGAATTGGTTATCCCCGCCCTGTACTCACCTCTTTCAGCCTCTCTTACTATGCTGATGGGGGGCATCTCATCCTCAGGTGCCGCAAGGTTAATGGTTCCGGGTATTATCCCATGCCGGAGCACAGAGGCTGCAACGGCTGTCTCCAGCGCCCCTGATGCACCGAGCATATGCCCTGTAGCCCCCTTCAGTCCGGTGACCTTGACCGTCTTCCCAAAGACCCGGAAGATGGCCTCTGCCTCGACCCTGTCCCCCACTGGTGTAGATGTTGCGTGGGCAGAGACGAAATCAACGTCCTCCTGTGAAAGGCCTGCCCTTTGTATCAGTCTTTCCATGAGGCCCGCCTCCACTGAAGCGAGGGGCCTGATCTGTCCATCCGGTGTTATGACCGTCTCAAACCCCCTGATCTCGGCATAAATCCCGGCGCCCCGCTCAAGGGCACTGCCGAGTTCCTCCAGGACCATCACCGTTGCTCCCTCGGCAAGGACGAAGCCGTCCCGGTCCCGGTCAAAGGGACGGCTTGCCGAAGGGTCAGCCCTCCTTGAAAGGAGCCCCATCCCGCCGTAGCCCTCCATGCAGAACCTTGTAAGGGGGGCCTCGGTCCCTCCTGCTATGGCAATGGTTGCATCCCCTGCCCTGATGGCACGACAGGCCTCACCCACGGCGATCGCTCCGGAGGCACAGGCAGAGGAGACACCGAACCCCGATGCCGCAACTCCAAGCCTCTCTGCAACAGCCGACACCCCCATCCCTATCATCGTCGAGGTCATAAGGGAGGGCCTGATCCTCCTTCCTTCCCTGCAAAGGGAGTCTTCCACCCCTGAAATCCCTCCTCTTGAGGACCCAACAATAATTAAAGGGTCTTCAATACTGCCCAGCCCGGCATCCCTGACCGCCTCCATGGCGCTAACGACCAGATACTGGATAAAAGGATCGAGCCTCCTCTTCTCCTTTTCCGTAAAGGGGCTCACCTCATCAAACCCCTTCACCTCGCCTGCCGCTGGGTATGGAAGCCCTTTGAGAGACTCCCTCCCGGTCTTTCCTATACCTGACTTTCCCCCGAGAAGGGACTCCCAGGTCTCTCTGTAACTGAGCCCCAGTGGTGTCACCGCACCTATACCGGTGATGACAACCCGTCTGTTCATTACAACAAGGTCCTTTCTCCCCGTCCCATCTGATATTGACAGGATATGCGCCAACCCCGTCTTCTGATGGTTTTTCTGTTCCCTTCTGTAATATAATATCACTCTCAAAGAAATAACTACACTACAAATCCCTTCTGTAATGTCAGGAAGGAGAAGGAGGTTTTATGATCAAGGCGTACTACGATAAAGATGTAAACCTTGATGCACTCAAGGGCAGGAAGATCTGCATAATGGGCTACGGAAGCCAGGGACATGCCCATGCAAACAATCTCCGCGACAGCGGTATGGACGTGATCGTGGGCCTGAGGAAGGGCAAGAGCTGGGAGAAGGCCGAAGCCGCCGGCTTCACCGTGATGACGCCTTCCGAGGCAGCAAAAGAGGCTGATGTCGTAATGATACTCCTGCCTGATGAACTGCAGGCTGACATATACAGCGCGGAGATCGGACCCAACCTGAAAAAGGGCGCCTACCTGGCCTTTGCCCACGGCTTCAACATCCACTTCGGCCAGATAGTCCCCTCACAGGAGATAAACGTCTTCATGGTCGCTCCCAAGGGCCCGGGCCATCTCGTGAGGAGCGAGTATCAGAAGGGAAGCGGTGTCCCATGCCTTCTTGCCGTTCACCAGGACCCCTCAGGCGATACCCGGGAGGTCGGCCTTGCCTATGCCTCTGCAATAGGCGGCGGAAGGGCGGGCATACTGGAGACGACCTTCAGGGAAGAGACCGAGACAGACCTCTTCGGGGAACAGGTGGTCCTCTGTGGAGGGCTTACAGCACTCATCCAGGCTGCCTTCGAGACCCTCGTCGAGGCGGGCTATGCCCCCGAGATGGCCTATTTCGAGTGTCTCCACGAAGTAAAGCTCATAACAGACCTGATCTATGAAGGCGGTATCGCCAACATGCGGTACTCCATCAGCAATACAGCCCAGTACGGGGACCTTACACGGGGCCCCCGTGTGATAAACGAGTCTGTTAAGGCGGAGATGAAGAAGATACTTGAGGAGATCCAGTCCGGCCAGTTCGCCAGGGAATGGATGCTTGAGTGCAGGGCAAACAAACCGGTCTTCAACGCCCTCACAAAGCGGGGTGAGGATCATCCCATCGAGAACGTGGGGAAACAGCTCCGTGCAATGATGCCCTGGCTGAAGAAGGGGAAACTGGTGGACCGGTCAAAGGCGTAAATGAGACGGCTTCAGGGAGAGTGGCCGTCGGCCGCTCTCCTGTTCATCCTCCTGCTCTTTCTTTCACTCCTTCCCGGATCATCTTCCGAAGGGACCTCCTTCAGAACCACCACCATCCAGGCCAGCCCTTTCAGTCTGGAATACACTGAAGGAGCTGAACGCCCGGCCAGAGAGGCCCTCCAGCTCATCCCGGACCTCCTCAGTGAGATAAAAAACGATCTTGGCTGGGAATACACCGGCCCCGGGACCATACTGCTTACAAGGGGCTCCGAGTTCAAAAGGATCATAGGGAGCCGGCAGATCACGGCCCTTGCGATAGGAGATCGCTCCCTCATAATCATGGATATAACAAAAACCGCACCCGATCCCTTTCTGTTCAGGTCAACCCTGAAACATGAGATAATACACTTACTGCTTCATCAGCAGATCGGAAAGGGGCTTCTCCCCCGCTGGCTGAATGAAGGGGTCTCCCAGATGCTGAGTGACGGAGTCTCGGAAATCCTCTTCCAGAGAAAGGGAAACATCCTGAGGCAGGCCCGGCTCTCCAAAAGATTGATCAGGCTCTCCGACCTCAACAGTGCCTTCGGAAGGCCCGAGACAATACTCCTGGCCTATGAGGAGAGCAAGTCCCTGGTGGAATACATTGAAAGAGCCAATGGCAAGGGGACAGTGAAAAGGATACTCCATCAGATGGGTGAGGGCAAAAGCACTGAAGAAGCAGTATACAATATCACAGGGAAGACTCTCAATGAGATTGAGCGCGACTGGATAAAATCAATCGGGAGAAAGGACTCCATCCTCTCCTACCTGAGCAACTCCTTTGTAACCATCCTCTTCGCCCTCGGCGCACTCCTCACCGCCTGCGGTTTCATCAGGATGCTCGTCAGGAAGAGGAGATACCGCGATGAAGATGACGATGATCCGGGGGAATTCCCCTATAACGCATAACGGAGAAAGGTGCCTCAGGTTGTAAAATAAGGTGGGTGCTTTAACAGAATGAAGAACCCTGCGGCCACGATACGAGTCCGTACCCGACAAGGAAGTTTTATTTCATTATATTCGCTCGCTGTGCATATTCATCAAGGCTGGTTCCTGTCGCTACAGGGATGACATCCCCACCCGGTCTATCTCTTTCAGCAGGAACTCATGGACAGCCCGGGAGCCTGCAACGATATTGCCCGTCTCAACATACCTGTTTCCCCCTTTGAAGTCTGTCACCACCCCTCCAGCCTCGAGAATCAGGAGACTCCCTGCTGCAACATCCCACGGGCTCAGACCGATCTCAAAAAAACCGTCACATCTGCCTGAAGCGACATAGGCAAGATCAATCGCGGCAGATCCTGCCCTCCGGATGTCACTCACACCAAGGAAGATACTCCTGAACAGCTCGAGGTACCTCACAATGATCTCCTTCTCCCTGAAGGGAAAGCCCGTTGCAATGAGTGAGTTCCTTACATCAACATCCCCCTTGCTGATATCAAGCCTCCCGCCGTTGAGGTATGCCCCTGCCCCTTTCCCGGCAGCAAAGAGTTCATCACGAACAGGATCAAAGACAACGCCCGTTATTATCTCTCCCCTGTACTGGAGCGCTATGGAGACGGAAAAGACCGGATAGCCGTGTATGTAGTTTGTCGTCCCGTCCAGGGGGTCAATGATCCACCGGTATTCATCTGTTGACTCATCCCTGACTGATTCCTCTGTCAGAAAAAGATGATTCTCAAAAGTTTCCTTTATGATTTCCATTATTATTGTCTCGGACTCCCTGTCTATCCTTGTCACATAGTCCGAGGCCCGCTTTTCCTCAATATCCCCTGCTTTCATCTTCCCGAGATTTTCCAGGAGGAAACTCCCTGCCTCCCGGGCAGCCCTTACCGCAACCTCTGTGAAATCCCTTTCGCTCATCTGATATTTTATAATTTCTCACCTCTTCGAGTTAACCATCCCCGTGTAGGTCACGTTGATTTCGTCTATCTCGTTGATTTCGTCTATCTCGTTGATTTCGTCTATCTCGTTGATTTCGTTCTCCGCATCCACGCATTCACGCTTTCACGCATCACCGCATTCCGCCTTTTCCATATATTCCATGAACATCCTGAACTCATCCTCAAAGTTGTCACTCAGGACTCCCTTTCCAAGATTTTCCCTGATCTCTTCGACTGACCAGAACCTCAATTCGTCAATCTCCTCCCTGTCAAAGTGGAAGGGGCCTTCATGGCTGATCCGGTGCGTATAGACCAGCTCGGATTCATAGGGGTTTTTGTGAATGTATGTATACAGGAGTACGGCTCCATCAGGTGTGATCCCCAGTTCTTCCTCCGTCTCTCTCCTCAGTGCCTCCTCTATCCCTTCACCGGCATCTACATGACCGCCCACAGAGGTATCCCACTTCCCGGGGGCTACATCCTTTTTCGCCGACCTCTTCTGCAGGAGTATCTCCCCGGCGGAGTTTGTTACAATGAGGTGGACCACCCGGTGCAGGAGATCGTTGTTGCCGTGGATCTCCGACCGGCCTGCCCGTCCGATTACGTTTCCTTGCTCATCGACTATCTCAAGCAGTTCATCCATGAACTTATAAGATAACAGAGCGGATGGGATTTCATCAATGAAAGGCGGGAAAGCGTACAAGCGTAAATGCGTAGAAGTGTTGATGCGAGGATGCGGAGAACGAGATCAACGAGACAGACCAGATCAACGAGACAGACCAGATCAACGAGATAGACGAA
>WFTX01000274.1 GCA_015485235.1 Nitrospirota bacterium
AGAGGGTGGAGATCGAGCCGCTTCAGTCTTTCAGACTGATAAAGGACCTTGTAGTGGACATGGAGCCCTTTTTTGAGAAGAATGATCAGGTTATGCCCTACCTGATAAACCCTGAACCGCCTCCTGAAAGGGAGAGGCTTCAGAGTCAGGAGGAACAGCAGAGGATACTTCAGTCCATAACCTGCATAATGTGCGGGTGCTGTACCTCTTCATGTCCTGTGTACTGGTACCACAAGGAGTACCTTGGCCCGTCGGCTCTCCTGAAGGCGGCGAGGTTCATCTTCGATACAAGGGACAGGGCTGCAGAGGATAGGCTTGAGAGGATAACGGGAAGTAACGGCATCTGGAGGTGTCATTCCATATACAACTGTGTGGAGGTCTGTCCAAAGGAGATAGATATCACTGCACACATTACGAGGCTTAAGCGGCATGCCTTCAGTAGAAGGCTCCTGGGAAGGAAATGATTTTTTTGTTGCCAAGTTTACGGTTTTCCTGTAAAATGTAACTTTAGACAGGGGCTTTTCAAGCCTCAAATCACAGACCAAGGAGGTTTTTTATGAAGCGTCTTATCCTGACAATGACGGTTTCACTGATGGTCATGGTCTTTACTGCAGGGCTTGTTGCCGCTGAGACCCTTGATATCACCATTCCCCTCCCGCTGACAGGAAGTAAGGCGAAGTTCGGTGAGATAGAAAAACGGTCCTATGAGATTGCCGCAGAGGAGATAAACGCGGCAGGCGGGATCAAGGGAAAGAAGGTGGTCCTCCATTTCGAAGACTCCCAGGGCAAACCCGAGATCGCAAGGGCAATTGCAGAGAAAATCATCGATGTCAAGAAACAGCCCTTTGTTGTGGGTGCCTACAGTTCATCCTGTTCCAAGGCGATCGCCGCGGTTGCAGAAGAGAGAAAGATCCCATACCTGGTGGTAACAGGGGCCTCTGATACGATAACGAGGAAAAACTACAAGTATATCTTCAGGATGAATCCCTCTGTCTCGTACTATACGGGTGGCCTGAGGTCTTTTCTGAAGAAGGTGGTGAAGCCGAAATCCGTTGCAATACTCTATGAGAGCACCGACTTCGGGACAAAGGGTGCCGAGGGTATGGTGAAGGATGCCAAGAAATTAGGGATGAAGGTGGTTATGAAGGAGAAGTACGAAAGCGGCGCCGTTGACTTCAAGCCCATCCTCTCAAAGCTCAAGTCAAAGAGGCCCGATGTGATCTACATGGTCTCCTACGTGATGGATGCCGCACTCCTGATGAGGCAGATCAAGGAACTCAGGATTGATGCAAAGCTCTTTGCCGGTGGTGCGGCAGGGTTTGCCATACCGGAGTTCATCGAGAATGCAAAGGATGCATCCGAGTATGTTGTTACGGCTACTCTCTGGTCTCCCCAGGTCGCCTATCCTGGTGCCAAGGAGTTTGCCGAAAAGTACAAGGCAAGGGCTGGCAAGTATCCATCTTATCACGGGGCCGAGGCATACTCCGCCCTTTATGTTATGAAGGATGTTCTCGAGAGGGCGAAGTCCTGGACACCCGATGATATCAGAGACGCACTGAAGGCCACTGATATCGTTACCGCCTTCGGACCTGTCAAGTTCGAGGACAGGGAAGGATACCAGAACCAGAACTTCATGGACACCCTTGTGCTCCAGGTTATTAACGGGAAACATGAGACCATCTGGCCCGAGAAGTATGCTACGAAGAAGTATGTCTATCCGATTCCCAAGTGGAGAGACAGAAGGTAGAGGACAGGTCTGAGTGTCTGTCCAGATTGAGATATTTCTTCAGACCCTGATTGCGGGGCTGCTCCTTGGAGGGCTCTATGCCCTTATAGGGATTGGCATGACCCTCATAATGGGTGTGATGAAGATTATCAACCTTGCCCATGGCGAATTGATGATGGTGGCGATGTATATCGCCTACTGGCTGTTTGTACTCTTTCACATAGATCCCTATGTGTCGGTTCTAATCGCAACCCCCGTGATGTTCTTCATGGGGGTTGCGATCCAGAAGTACCTGATAAACCCTGTCATGAAGGTAGAGTCAATACTTCCGGAAAACCAGGTGATACTGACCGTTGGGATAGGAATGGTCCTTTCCAACATGGCAACCATCTTTTTTACATCGGACTACCGCTCAACACCGGTTGACTATGCCTCCAATGCCTTCTATCTTTCCGACTATTGGCGGGACTCTCCCATAGAACTCTCCCTCTCCATTCCCTGGACGGTCTCATTCATTCTTGCCGTGATTATCACTGTCTCTCTCTGGTTTTTCCTGACAAAGACCGATACGGGGAAATCCATACGGGCTACGGCACAGGACAAGGATGCCGCCCTCATGATGGGGGTGAATGTGGAGAGGATGAGAGTGGTCACCTTCGGGCTCGGTGCAGCCCTTGTAGGTGCCGCTGGCTGTCTCTTCATACCAATCTATTACCTCTATCCAGCACTGGGTGGCAAGTTCACCCTGATTGCCTTTGTCATAACCATACTGGGAGGGCTCGGTTCCACAATAGGTGCGATTATCGGTGGACTCATATTGGGAATCTTTGAATCCATGACCGCAACATATGTCGGGATGGGATGGGCCCCTGTGGGCAGATTTGTCATCTTCATAGCTGCACTCATATTCCTTCCCGGTGGTGTTGCGGCCATTCTCAGGAGGCATAAACTGGGCAAATGAAAAAGTGGCTACCCTATATAATCACGGGATTGCTCGCCCTTCTGCCGCTTATAGGGCTGAGCACCTATATGATGCACATCCTGATACTGGTGATAATGTGGACGGTCATCGGGATGGCCTGGAACCTTCTCGGGGGCTATTGCGGACAGGTCTCCTTCGGGCATGCCGCTTTCTTCGGTATCGGCGCCTATACTGCTGGAATCCTCTACTTCAAGACCGGGTTATCCGCGTGGTGGGGAATACCACTGAGTATATTTTTTGTCTCTGTTGCCTCCCTCCTGATCGGATATGTAACCCTCAGGCTGAGGGGACCCTTCTTTGCCCTTGGGACCCTTGCTATAGGTGAGGTCTGCAGGGTTACTGCTGAAAACCTGAGGGACTTTACACAGGGAACCCTCGGGATTATGCTCAAGGAGAGGACATGGATCGACAAGACCTGGTATTACTACATCATACTTGGAATAGCAGTGTTTACCTTTATAAGCATCCGAAAGATAATCAATTCAAAGCTGGGCTATTACTTCGTGGCTATCAGGGAGGACCAGGACGCCGCAGAGTCCCTCGGTATAAACACCACCCTTTACAAGACTATCGCACTCATACTGAGCGGTGTCTTTACCGGCCTTGCCGGTGCCTTCTACATGAATTACATGGGATACATAGACCCGGAGATTGTTTTTGCCCTCCATGACATATCCATCATCACCATCATGGTGGTGATGGTAGGAGGCGTTGCCACTTTCTGGGGTCCTGTTGTGGGTGCAGTGATAATGGTCCTCCTTGCTGAGATGATCCGCTCCATCCCAAGGCTTGGGGTTGCTCATCAGACCATGTTCGGGATTCTCCTGATATTGATCATCATCTTTCTACCAAATGGGATTGTCGGTGATTTCTCCAAGATAAGAAAATTCTTCAGGTTCGGGAGGGCAGGCTGATGGCTCTCCTTGAGGTGCAGAATGTATCCAGATTCTTCGGTGGCCTTGCTGCGGTAAATGATGTCTCCTTCGGAGTGAACAAGGGGGAGATCGTTGGCCTTATCGGGCCGAACGGGGCCGGAAAGACCACCCTCTTTAATGTGATAAACGGTTTCTACCGGCCGTCAAAGGGGGAGGTAATCTTCAAGGGTGAAAGGATAAGCGGGTTGAAGCCCCACAAGATATGCAAGAAGGGCATAGCCAGGACATTCCAGGTAGTAAAACCTCTTCAGAGGATGACAGTCCTTGAGAACGTGATGGCCTCTGCCTTTGTCAGGGCCCGGAGCAGGAAGGAGGCCGAGGATGCTGCACTGGAACTCCTTGAATTTACCGGTCTTATTGATGACAGGGACCTCGTTTCAAAGGGCCTTCCCCTCGGTAAGAGAAAGAGGCTTGAGATTGCAAGGGCCCTTGCAACAGGTCCGGAACTCCTGATGCTCGATGAATCCTTTGCCGGTCTCAACCCCACGGAACTGAACGAGTCCATCCGGATAATAAGGCAGATAAAGGAACGGGGGATCACAATACTTATAATTGAACATCATATGAAGGTGATCATGTCCATATCCGACCGGATAGTGGTCCTGAACTACGGGGAAAAGATCGCCGAAGGCCCGCCCGATGAAATAGGACGGAACCCACAGGTGATTGAGGCCTATCTTGGTGAGGCACACAATGCTTGAGGTCAGGGGGATAGATGTCTTTTACGGCGATGTCCAGGTCATCTGGGATCTCTCCTTCAGTGTCAGTGAAGGAGAGGTGGTTGCCCTCATAGGTGCAAACGGGGCAGGTAAATCCACAACGCTGAAGACCATCTCAGGCATTCTCTCTCCCAGAAAAGGAACCATAACCTTCAACGGAGAGGATATCCTGAAGATCAAGCCCTACAGGTTGATTGAGATGGGGATCGCCCATGTGCCAGAGGGAAGGCGCCTCTTTGTGGAGATGACCGTAGAGGAGAACCTTGATATGGGCTCCCTGAGGGGTACGGCCAGGAAAGAGCGGCAGAGGAACAAGGAGATGGTTTATTCCATATTCCCGAGGCTTAAGGAGCGGAGCAGACAGCTTGCAGGGACCCTTTCAGGGGGAGAGCAGCAGATGCTGGCAATCGGGAGGGGGCTCATGTCAATGCCCAGGCTCATCATGTTTGATGAACCCTCCCTCGGACTTGCCCCCATACTGGTGAAGGAAATTTTCGCGGTGATAGAGAATATCAGGAAGGAAGGCGTGACAGTACTTATCGTGGAGCAGAATGTCAAACAGACCCTCTCAGTTGCCGACCGGGCCTATGTTCTTGAGACAGGGAAGATGGTTCTTGAAGGTACGGGGAAGGAACTCATGGACAATGAGCATGTCAAAACGGCCTTTCTGGGAGTCTGATCAAGTGCCCTCCGGTATTCTTATGATGGAGGTCACATCTGTACAAAATAATTTTATGGAGAGGCGGCAAGGCTCCAAGAATACAATGCAAACGACAGGATTTATGGGACAGCAACCTGATTCTACAGGTGTTATACCTGAGTGTCTGGTCAGGTCTGTGTGGTACAAGAAACCCTTGTTTTCTAAGGTGTCGAGCATTGGTATTCTTTCCGCCATACCGCCTCTCCCTGTCGTGTCAGATTGTTCTGGACACCAGTGGATGGAGGTGAAATAATGTTTGTTTCTGAATGGATGACAAGAAAGGTCTTCACGGTCTCTCCAGAGCAGAGCATTTCTGATGCAGCCAGGATTGCGAAGGAGAGGGGCATAAAACACCTTCCCGTGGTAAAGGGTGATAAACTGAAGGGGATACTCTCTGACCGGGATATCAAGGAATATGTTCCTTCAAAGGCGACATCCCTTGATGTTTACGAACTTCACTATCTCCTGGCAAGGACAAAGGTGAAGGAGATCATGAAGAAGGAGGTCTTTACCGCCTCACCTGATATGCCTGTTGAAGAGGCGGCGCTCATCATGCACGACAACAACATAGGATGTCTTCCCGTTATCAAGAAGGGGAAGCTTGTCGGTATTATCTCAGACAGGGATATCTTCAGGATACTTGTGGACATCACCGGGATCAGGCATGGAGGAAACAGGATAGAGCTCATTGTTGAAGACCGGCCTGGCTCCATAAAGGAGGTTGCTGACATTGTGAGGAAGCACGGTTTCAGTCTCCAGAGCATCCTTACCTCATACGAGGGAGTTAAGGACGGCAAGAGAAGGATAGTGATAAGGACAAAGGGTACGGGTTCTTTCAGCAGGATGAGGAAGGAACTGGAGGCTCTTTATACAGGGGTCTCCTTTCTGAAAGGATAGGCGGGAATGAGATACAGGTGGCATACAGGCTCAGTGGCCTGGCTTATTCACAGGATTACGGGAATTCTTCTTACCCTTTACATTTTCCTGCATCTCTATG
>WFTX01000275.1 GCA_015485235.1 Nitrospirota bacterium
ACTACCAGTATCCCCAGAGAAATCGTCCAGAAGATATAGGCTGGCTCAGAACGCTTCTCGGTCTTTTCGATCAGATATATCAGGCCGGTTCCAAAGGAGAGGGCGAAGGTTGAATAAGAGATAAAGCTCATCGTGACATGGGCAAGAAGCCAGTTGGACTGAAGAGCCGGCACAAGGGGCTGTATCCCCTTTGACATGCCTGTCATCTCTATGAAGGCAAGGGCAAGCCCTGCTACCGGAGTGATGAATGCACCAAAGGAACGGGTCTTGTAACGGAACTCAATAAACAGATACCCAAGAATCAGGCACCAGACAAAGAAGATGAGAGACTCATAGAGGTTTGTAATGGGCGGACGCCACCATGGCAGGTTCATTCCCAGTTCCATGTGCCTGTTGTAGAACTCAACCCATCTCATTCCAAAGGCTACTGTCTGGGAGATAAAGCTTAGCACGGTAATTGCCGTAGCGGCCATACCTATCTTTTCATTCCTGAAAACGAGGTAAGCTATGTATGAGATCATTGCAAAGATATATCCCAGCGTGGCGATACCGAAAAAGGTTGAACTTTCCATCTGCTCCTCCTGTTCAGGTGGTTTTTTCGCCGGAGAGCCGCCCGGCTATCTTATCTATTTTCCGCTCGTAAGCCGCCCTGTTCTTGTTGGTGCTTCCTGCAATGGTCAGAAGGGTGTTTTTACCGTTTTCTTCTGCAAAAACCCAGATTTTTTTGTGGCTTGTGAAGAATGTGATGTAAAGGCCGAATCCCATTATGATGGATCCTAAATAGACAATCCAGACACCCGGGTCCTTTCTGACCTGAAGCCCTGTATACTGGGCACCCCAGTAGTCAATGAACTCTATTCTGTTTCCGTCGGGAAGGTTCCATGTCGTGGGGAAACGTTTCAGAACCCAGCCGGAATACTTTTCCTTCCCGCCTTCTGTGAATACAATATAGGCTGCAGGATTGTTCATCATGTCCGAATAAGTGTAGGTCTTTCCTGACTGGTCTGTTGCAAGGGCGGGGCTGAAGTCCTTTATGGTTCCTTTAATCTCCGTTCCCGGAATTGTAAAGGACTCACCGAGCCTTTTGGTTATCGTCTCAGTCTTACCCCCGGGCCCGGTTACGGTGAAGATGAAGTAACCCTGGGCATTGGGCATCATCCCGTAACTTGACTGGTAGAAGGTGTATCCCTTGTACCGTAGAGGTTCGTTCACCTCTATCATCTTCTTTACCACCTCTCTGCCATTGTCAATAACAGTGAGCCAGCTCTTGTAATCCTTTGGCATCTCGGACATTCCGTAGAACTCCACTTCAAAATCATCACACCTTACGGCAAACCCGAGTTCGTGGGGCTTGCCGTTTCTTGCGTAGGCGACCTCTGAGGTGTATCCTTCCGGAAGATTGAGAAACCCCTTGAATCCAAAGAAAATTCCTATTACAGCCCCAGCCAGTATCACAAGAATACTGAGGTGTGTTATATAAACACCCAGTCTCGTCCATCCGCCCTTCTGTCCATAAAGCTGAAAGCCGCCGTTCTCCAGGGGGCTGTTCTGGACCCGAAAGCCTGAAGACTTGAGTGTGTTCATTATAAAGTCATGGTTATCCCCGGGCAGGCCCTTCAGGCTTATCTCCCTTTTCAAAGAAAGGGACCTGAGTTGTCCCGGACGGAGAGGCCGTGCAGGTTCACGGACCAGTTTAAGTATCCGGGGAAGGCGGTCCAGCGAGCAGATGATAAGATTGGCGGCAAAAAGGACCAGAAAGGATACAAACCACCATGAGTGGTACATGTCGAGGAAGCCAAGGGTCTCGAAAAACCTGTAAAGATGGGGAGCCATGCCTTTCCCTACAATCCGCTCAAGAACAATGATGTTCTTTTCCGGTGATGCTCCCTGCTCCAGTATGGTGCCTACAATTGAGGTTGAGGCTATGAGGGCAAAGAGCACCACGGCGAGTTTGATTGAGGAAAAGAAATCCCAGAGGATATCAACGGGTGTCTTCTTTTTTTCGCTCATCAGCAGTCTCTCCTTACAGAGGGTATTCTTTTTATCATAATATTTCTTTACAAATTGTAACAAGACAGGTCTGCTCTGTCAGGCAGGATCTATATGTTCAGTTTGCCTCCAAGAACCTGTCCAAGGACCGCCGCTCCCACAAACAGAGGGATATACCGGTAGTCAAGGTGTGAGTAGGTTCTGGCAAGAAAGATTAAAGGGATGGGTAAGTGTATGTAGAGAAACCACTTCAGAGAGTATTTTCTTGCCTTCCCCCTCATGAACCCAAAGGGCAGGTTCAGCATGCAAGTCATGGAAAGAAGTCCGAATACTAATGCAAACTTGGGAATCATTCATATATTTTAACTTATTCAGGTGTGGATGAACAACATGCCCTTCAGTGGCCCAGCGCTTGTATTTATACCCGGTTGACGGATATATTAGAAAGGTGAGATATATTGTTGTCATGACCGTCCTCTGTTTACTGAATGCACCCCCTCTTTATGCCTGGCATGACAGGACCCACATAGCCATTGCAAAGGTGGCAGGTTATGAGAGGTGGTTCAACGCCACCGGACCGGATATGGCGAAGATCAAGGCCGGAAGGCGGGAGGGCCTCAACCACTACTATGA
>WFTX01000276.1 GCA_015485235.1 Nitrospirota bacterium
CCCACCTTCAGGGTGGTCACAAAGGGGACATGACCGGGAAGCACTCCGAACTCACCCTCGGAACCGGGAGCAACAACCTCATCCACCTCATCCTTGAGAACAGGCCCATGAGGCGTTACCACCTCAAGTGTCAGTTTATCTGCCATCTATCACTCCGTCTCCTTTGAAATTGACTTCCCGTTACTCTCTGGACCAGCCAAGGCTCTTGGCCTTCTCCTCAGCTTCTTCTATGGTTCCGACCATGTAGAAGGCCTGCTCGGGCATGTCATCATACTCGCCGTCAACTATCGCCTTGAAGCCCTTGATCGTGTCTTCAAGTTTCACGTATTTGCCGGGGGTACCTGTGAAGGCCTCTGCAACATGGAAGGGCTGACTAAGGAACCTCTGGATCTTCCTTGCCCTTGCAACGACGAGCTTGTCATCTTCAGAGAGTTCTTCCATACCGAGGATGGCTATGATGTCCTGAAGCTCCTTGTACCTCTGGAGGACCTTCTGGACACTCCTTGCGACCTGGTAGTGTTCATCTCCTATGATCATCGGATCAAGGGCCCTTGAGGTTGAGTCAAGGGGGTCCACTGCCGGATATATCCCCAGCTCTGCGATCTGTCTTGAAAGAACGACCGTCCCGTCGAGATGGGTAAAGGCAGTGGCCACTGCCGGGTCTGTTAAGTCGTCTGCAGGAACATATATCGCCTGCATCGATGTGATGGAGCCCTTCTTTGTCGTGGTGATCCTCTCCTGGAGCATACCCATGTCCGTACCGAGGTTCGGCTGGTAACCCACTGCAGAAGGCATCCTTCCGAGAAGAGCCGAGACTTCGGAACCTGCCAGGGTGTATCTGAATATATTGTCGATAAAGATAAGAACGTCCTGACCCTGGTCCCTGAAGTACTCAGCCGAGGTAAGGGCGGTAAGGGAAACCCTGAGCCTTGCTCCTGGCGGCTCATTCATCTGACCGTAAATAAGTGCCGCCTTCTCCAAAACGCCGGACTCCTTCATCTCAAGGAAGAGGTCATTACCTTCCCTAGTCCTCTCGCCCACACCGGCAAACACGGAGACACCACCGTGGACCATGGCGATGTTATGGATCATCTCCATGATGATAACCGTCTTCCCCACACCGGCACCACCGAACATTCCCATCTTGCCGCCCCTGACAAAGGGGACCAGGAGGTCAAAGACCTTAACGCCGGTCTCGAAGACCTGGGTGGTCGGCTCCTGCTCGGTGAAATCCGGGGCCTGGCGGTGGATAGGCCACTTCTCCTTTGCATCAATGGGGCCTGCCTGGTCATAGGGGTCACCGGTTACATTAATGATCCTTCCAAGAGTTGCTTCACCAACAGGGACTGTTATGGGTTGGCCAGTATCAACGGCCTTCATACCGCGGACAAGCCCGTCCGTCGGGCCCATTGCAATCGTCCTGACCTTGTTTTCACCAAGGTGGGATGCCACCTCAAGGGTGAGGTTGATCTCGGGCAATCCCTTTTCCGGGTCTGCCGGTTGCTCTATCTTCAGTGCGTTCAAGATAGCAGGCAGTTCGTTCTCGAACTCAATGTCCACGACTGCCCCGATAACCTGTGCTACCTTACCTTCATTCATCATATACCTCCAGTGTTTATTTTCAGGTCTTCTTCTATCCCTTCAATGCCTCGGCACCGCCGACGATGTCCATGAGTTCCTTGGTGATGGATGCCTGGCGTGCCTTGTTGTACTCAAGCGTGAGCCTGTCGATCATGTCCTCTGCGCTCCTGGTGGCATTTTCCATGGCAGTCATCCTCGCAGCCTCTTCCGATGCCTGGGACTCTATCATCGCCCTGAAGACGAGTATCTCTATGCTTTTCGGAAGCAGGCGCTTGAAGATCTCCTCCTCGGAGGGTTCGAAGAGAAAGTCCTTCATCTCCGAGTTCTCATCGTGCTCGATGCCACCGATGGGAAGGAGTTTCATCTCCACAACCTCCTGGACTACCACACTCCTGAACTCGTTATAGACCAGGATGAGTTCATCAAACTTCTCCTCTATATAGCCGTCCATGATGTTCCTTGCTATCTTCTGTGCATCAGAATAGGAAATCCTTCCGGAGAAGCCTGTCCAGACCTCCCGCATCTCGAACCCTCTCCTCCTGAAGTATTCCCTCGCCTTTCTGCCAATGGTGCTGATGCTTACCTCAAAGCCCTCGCTTGTGAGCCTCTTTACAAGGGCAGAGGCATGTTTCAGGACATTTGCATTGAAGGCCCCGCAGAGCCCCTTGTCACTTGTAAGGACAAGGACCTCAATGGTCTTTCTCGGCCTCACCTCCAGAAGGGGATGGATATCCTCTCCCGTTGGCTGTGCAAGGGAAGAGAGGATGTCCCTCATCTTATCGGAGTATGGCCTGAGGGCGAGCATCCTTTCCTGGGCACGGCGGAACTTCGCCGCAGCCACCATCTTCATCGCCCTGGTGATCTTGGAGGTACTCTTTATCGAGTTGATTCTTCTTTTTATATCCCGTAAAGTCGCCATTTATACCCCTTTAAAGATACTTGTTTATTCAAAGGTCTCCTTGAATGCGGTTATGGCCTCGGAGAGCTTGTTCTTGAGCTCCTCATCAAGGGCCTTCTTGTCAAGGATCTCCTGCTTTATATCCTGTTTCTGACTCCTCATGTAACTCAGGAGACCCTGCTCAAACTCCCCGATCTTCTCCACATCCACATCATCAAGGAACCCCTGTGTGCCGGCGAAGAGAACGATGATCTGCTCATCCAGTGGCATGGGCTTGTACTGTCCCTGCTTGAGGAGCTCAACCATCCTCTTACCACGTTCGATCTGCTGGAGTGTCGCCTTGTCGAGGTCAGAGCCGAACTGGGCAAAGGCGGCCAGTTCCCTGAACTGGGCAAGGTCGAGTCTCAGGGTTCCTGCAACCTGCTTCATAGCCTTTGTCTGGGCGGCACCACCGACGCGGCTTACGGAGAGACCCACATTCACTGCAGGCCTTATACCTGCATAGAAGAGGTCGGGCTCAAGGTAAATCTGCCCGTCCGTGATGGAGATCACGTTTGTCGGTATGTATGCAGAGACGTCACCGGCCTGGGTCTCAATAATGGGGAGTGCCGTAAGTGAGCCTCCACCCAGTTTGTCGGAGAGCTTTGCAGCCCTCTCAAGAAGCCGTGAGTGGAGGTAGAAGACGTCACCGGGGTAGGCCTCACGGCCTGGAGGACGCCTCAGAAGCAGTGAGAGCTGTCTGTAGGCGGTAGCCTGTTTGCTGAGGTCATCGTATATTATCAGGGCATGTTTGCCATTGTCCCTGAAGAACTCTCCCATGGCACATCCTGAATAAGGGGCTATATACTGAAGGGGTGCGGGCTCGGATGCGGATGCAACGACAACCGTCGTGTATTCCATCGCACCGTGTTCCTCAAGGGTCTGGACCACACGGGCGACGGAGGCCATCTTCTGGCCTACGGCAACATATATACAATAGACGTCCTGTCCCTTCTGGTTTATTATTGCATCTATGGCTATGGCGGTCTTGCCGGTCTGCCGGTCGCCGATTATCAATTCCCTCTGCCCCCTTCCTATGGGGATCATCGCATCAATCGCCTTGAGTCCGGTCTGTAAAGGTTCACCCACGGGCTGGCGGTCAACGATACCGGGAGCAACAATGTCGACCTTTCTCGTCTCAGAGGTATTGATAGGCCCCTTTCCGTCTATGGGCAGACCGATAGCGTTGACTACCCTCCCGAGTGTGGCTTCACCAACGGGGACCTCCATGATCCTCCCGGTCCTCTTCACTACATCGCCTTCATGGATGAGGCTGTCTTCACCAAAGAGAACGGAACCTACCACGTCCTCTTCAAGGTTCAGCGCCATTCCGAAGACATTGTTCGGGAACTCCAGGAGCTCAGTGGCCATCACATTCTCAAGCCCGTAAATCCTGGCGATACCGTCACCGACACTCAGGACCGAGCCGACCTCGCTTACATCAACCTTCTTCTCGAAGTCGGCGATCTGCTGCTTGATCAGTTCACTTATTTCCTCAACCTTGATCTCCATATCATCACCCCTTATCTGTGATCAATTTACTCTATTACTTGAAAAGACTCAGTACCTCTTTGAGAGTTCCTCTCTCAACCTTGTCAACTGGCCTTTTATGCTTGCATCGTACATGGAACTTCCTATCTTGACCATCATACCGCCGATCAGCTCAGGATCAACCTCATACTCCAGGTCAATGTCCCTTCCCGTGAGTTTGCTGAGGGAACTGACAATCCTCTTCTCAAAGTCACCGTTGAATCTGTAAGGCGTCACTACCACCGCCTTTGCCTTCTTTTTCCTCTCATAGTAAAGCGATATGAAGTGCCTCAGTATATCGGAAAGTGCTCCAACAGCCCTCTTCTGGCTTAGGAAGACGAGAAACTTCACCACCTCTTCGCCGAGTCCGAGTTTCTCCCTCATGACATCTATCCCCTTCTTCCTTTCCTCTTCATTGACCATGGGGCTGTAAAAGAAGTTCTTCATCTCCCTTGAATCCTCTATCATCTGCTCAATGGCGGTGAGGTCATGGATGACCTTCTCGGCCTTCTCAGGACCTGCGGTGTTGAAAAGCATCCTTGCATATCTCTTGGAATTCTTTCTTATACCCTGTGCCACATTATCCCTCTAATTTCCTTATTGACTCATCGATCAGTCTCTTCTGATCCTCTTCAGTGAGGCCTTCCCTGATCTTTTTCTCTGCAAGCCTTACGGCGAGTTCAGCCGCTTCCTCCCGGAGGGCCGCCTTGGCATTCTCCAGTTCCATGGCGATATTGGATTTAGCCTGCTCCCGTATCTTCTCGCTCATCTCATGGCCCTGTTTTATAAGCAGTTCCTTTTCAGACTCCCCGGACTGTTTTGAAGCCTCCATTATCCGCTGTATCTCCTCGTCCTTGAGGGAGATCCTTTCCTGGACCTCCTTCAGGGCCTTCTCTGCAAGTTCCCTGGCCTCCTTTGCCTGACGGAGGGACTCCTCTATAATCTCCGTCCTCTTCTGGAAATAGGTCCTCATGGGTTTGCCGAGGAACTTGACAAGGATGACAAGGAGGATGACAAAGTTGATGACCCTCCAGATCCAGGCCTTCCAGTCTTCTCCGTGTCCCTCCCCGCCTTCTTCCATGGCAAAGACCAGCGGGACATAGCATCCAAGCATCAGTACAAGCACTGTCAGTCTGACAAGGTATAATCTGTATCTGCTCAAGGTGTTTCTCCCTTTCATTCGTCTAAACCTCTACAAGTTTCCTTACGATTTCATCGGAGAAGGCCCTCACATCCTCACCTAATTTCTTTCTCGCCTTCTCCGCCTCCTGACGGATTTCCGCCCGGGCCTTTTCTATCTCTCTCAGAGCCTCTTCCTGGGCCTCTGAGACAATCCTCTTCTGTTCTGCAAGACCTTCTTCGCGAAGGGTATTGTATATCTCCCTTGCCTTCTCCCGCGCTGCTGCAAGATCCTTCTGGAAGGCCTCAAGACTCTCATTCTTCATCGCCTCGAGCTTCTTCGCCTCTTCAAGGGCGCCCTCTGTGGCATCCTTCCTCTCCTCGAAGAGCTTGAGTAGTGGTTTGAACAGAAGGATGTTCAGCAGGAAAACGAGGACAAGAAAGTTAACGAGCTGGACAAGAAACCATATTTTATCTATCTCTACCATAATCTCACCCGTTGATCCCGAAAATTACCGTCCCTTGTTTTATCTAAATGGGAACGGCTGCATCATAAGACTCGAGCAGGTTAGCTCTGAAAGCCTCTCCGCCAGCTTCAGGCAATTCAAAATTGCAGAACTTTATCACAGAAACCACCCCTTTGTCAAGAAAATGGATAATAATTTTTTTTATAGAATCAAAAGGTTTTTAAATCATGGGATGAACTTTATGATATAATTAAATAAAACAGTGAAAGGGGGTATGCAGATGGGATTCTGGGATACTCTGAGAAAGGATATCAGGAAGGGAATCGATGAGGGGCTTGAGGCCTTCAGGGAAGGCACAAAGGTACTGAAGCAGAAAACCGAGACGATGACAGAGGACATACGGAACAAGGTCAAGGCCTTCGAAATCCGGCAGAAGATCCAGGTTGATCTCACTGAACTCGGTGGAAGGGTCTATGACCTATCCTCTGACAGGAGGAAGAACCCTCTTAGGGATGAAAAGGTATTAAAGATAATCGAGAAGATAAGGAAGGCCGAAGAGCGGATAGCCAAACTTGAGGGAAAATCCACAGGCCGTCCCAGAAAGAAGTCCTCTGCCACCAGCAGAAAGAAGGTCTCCAGGACCAGAACACCGTCAAAGTCAGGAGGAGACAAGGCATGAGGGAAATACACGTATATTCTTCGCCGACCTGAGCTGATTGCCAGGCACTGAAAGGGTTCCTTTCAGAAAGGGGGATTCCCTTCACGAACCATGATGTCTCATCAGACCCTTCGGCAAGGGAAGAACTCCAGAGAAAATACGGCAGGCTGGCAACACCCACCCTTGTGATAGGCGAGAGGGTGTTTGTCGGGTTTAAGGATAACCGGGCAGAGATAGAAAAGCTACTGAGTGAATAGCCGGCCCGGCTGGAATACAGGAAGGGAAACTATATCAAAAAGAATAAGCCCCGCCAAAACTGGCGGGGCTTATTCTTTAATTACGGGATAATCAATCCTCCCAGGTGATTGCTTCAACAGGACAAGTGTCTATTGCCTCCTGGCAATCACAGGTATTACAGGCATCCTCATTCTTTACATGGGCCTTGCCGTCGTCCTGCATCTCGAATACCTCGGGACAGATGGCGACACAGGACTCGCAACCTTCACAAAGATCCCAGTCAATTACAGGTTTAGCCATTGTACAACCTCCTTAATAGGGATATCACCTGCCAGGCAGGATGAACTGTCTTCATACTTCCTTCACACTTCTTTGTATATAATATTACTGAAAGGATGCAAAAAAAATCCATGAGGTAGAGAGATGGAAACCATTACGATACCTGTCAAGGGGATGACCTGTGCGGCCTGTGTCCGGGCGGTCGAAAACGGGCTGAGGAAGCTTGACGGAGTCAAGGATGTCTCTGTGAACTTCGCCTCGGAAAAGGCCACCATAGTCCTTGAGAGGGATATCCCCCTCGATGAGATCATCAGGACGATCAGGGATGAGGGGTATGACGTGGCCACGGCTAAGCAGGAATTTGTTGTGAAAGGGATGACCTGTGCCGCCTGTGTGGGTGCAGTAGAGAGGGCCCTCGGGGGGATATATGGTGTGATTGACCGGAACGTCAACCTTGCCACAGAGAAGGCCTCGGTGGAATACATTCCCACCATCACCGGCCTTGGAGACTTCAAGAAGGCCGTCTCCGGCCAGGGATATGAACTTGAGGTCCCGGGTGAGGACTTTGTGGACAGGGAACGTGAGAGCCGCGAAAAAGACTACAGGGATATAAAGAGGCGGTTTGTCATAAGCGCCATCCTTTCCGTCATTATCCTTGCAGGGAGCGTGACCTCGATCCCTCTCCTCTCAAGCCCCTTTGTGCTCTTTCTCCTTGCCACCCCGGTCCAGTTCTGGGCAGGTCTCCGTTTCTACAAGGCTGCATGGGCTGCCATGAAGCACTTCACCACGAACATGAGCACCCTTGTTGTAGTGGGAACATCCTCAGCCTATCTCTACAGTCTTGTGGGAACATTTTTCCCCTGGGTCTTCACACGCAGCGGTCTCACTCCCCATGTCTATTACGACACTTCGGCAATAATTATTACCCTTATCCTCCTGGGCAGACTGCTTGAGGCACGGGCCAAGGGACGGACGTCAGAGGCAATGAGGAAGCTGATCGGTCTTCAGCCCAAAACCGCCAGGGTGATCAGGGATGATCAGACAGTGGAGATCCCCATTGATGAGGTACAGCCCGGAGAGACGATAATCGTCCGGCCCGGTGAGAAGATCCCTGTTGACGGGATTATAACCGACGGTCACTCCTCTGTTGATGAATCCATGCTTACAGGTGAGAGCATACCCGTTGAGAAATCGCCGGGCGAGCAGGTCTATGGTGGAGCAATAAACAGGGCCGGAGGTTTCAGGATGGAGGCCACCAAGGTGGGTAAGGATACAGCGCTGGCCCAGATCATCCGGCTTGTGGAGGAAGCCCAGGGCAGCAAGGCCCCCATCCAGAGGCTTGCCGACAGGGTAGCATCCATCTTCGTGCCCGTTGTAATGAGCATCGCCACGGTCACCTTTCTGATATGGTATTTCTTCGGTCCTGAACCAGCCTTCACAAGGGCGATGATGAACTTCATCGCAGTACTGATAATCGCCTGTCCCTGCGCCCTCGGCCTGGCAACACCCACTGCTATCATGGTGGGAACCGGAAAGGGTGCCGAAAAGGGCATACTCATCAGGGACGCCGAGGCCCTGGAGACCGCCCACAGGATACAGGCTGTTCTGCTCGACAAAACCGGGACCATCACGGAGGGCAGGCCCAGGCTTACTGATATCATAACCACTGACAGTGTTGACAAGGAGAGTCTTCTCCGGCTCTCAGCTTCTGTTGAACAGGCCTCGGAGCACCCCCTTTCCGAGGCCATAACTGAAGAGGCCCGCAGGGCAGGCATGGACCTCCTTGACCCTGAGGGGTTTGAAGCCATTCCCGGTGGCGGTGTCAGGGCCTACATACGGGGAAGCGAGATAATGATTGGCAACCCTTCCCTTCTTGAACGCGAGGGTGTAAGACTGGATGGCATTGATCCTGAGATCCAGAGGCTTTCCTCAGAGGGGAAAACTGCTGTAATAGTTTCTGTAGACGGCAAGGTCAACGGTATCTTCGGGATAGCCGATACAATAAAGGAGGACTCCCGGGAGGCTGTGGAGGCATTGAAGGCAATGGGGATAGAG
This sequence comes from Nitrospirota bacterium, assembly GCA_015485235.1. GTDB lineage: Bacteria > Nitrospirota > Thermodesulfovibrionia > Thermodesulfovibrionales > JdFR-85 > WFTX01. Next base: position 8,864 of record WFTX01000276.1, read on the forward strand.
GTGGTGATGCTTACCGGTGATAACAGGAAGGTGGCTGAAAGCATCGCATCTGCTGCCGGGATCGAAAGGTTTTTTGCAGAAGTCCTCCCTGACCAGAAGGTTAAAGCAGTCAAAGACCTCAAACAAGAGGGGAAACTCGTCGCCATGGTAGGTGACGGGATAAATGATGCCCCTGCCCTTGCCGAGGCAGATGTGGGGATAGCCATAGGTACAGGTACAGACATCGCAATCGAGGCATCTGATATCACTCTGATCAAGGGCAGACTCAAGAGCGTGGTCGAGGCCATCCGTCTGAGTAAACTCACCCTCCGGACCATAAAACAGAATCTCTTCTGGGCATTCATATATAATATTATCGGGATCCCCATTGCAGCAGGGCTTCTGAGTCTCTTCGGCGGGCCCCTTCTGAACCCTGTTTTCGCCTCTGCAGCGATGGCCTTCAGCTCAGTCTCCGTGGTTACGAACTCGTTGAGGCTCAGGAATAAGGACCTCCGGTAGAAAAAACAGGGTATAGCGTATAGCGGGTAGCGGACATAGTTAAAATACAGGTCAAGGTTAAGGTCGAGGCCGAATAACCTGATAACTTAGTACCTTTAATGACCCAATATACCAATACACCAATACACTAATACACTAATACACCATTTACCAATACACCAATACACCAATACACCAATTATACCTATGAAATGGAGCCTTAACAAGAAGCTCATCCTTATAATGGTCAGCCTGAGCACAGCCACCATCCTCACCATGCTCGCCTTTGACCTTTACTCCGAAAGGGTCCTCTATGCCACGATAGGACATAAGATTGCAAACATAATGGACTCCACGAGAGTTGCAATCGAGGAAATGACAAAGAAGAAGGAGGTATCCAGTGAGGATCTTCATTCGAGTCTGACGCGCATACATTCCGAAGGGCTGAGGGAGATAAACATCATTGACTCGGCCATCAGGATACGGGCAAGCACCAACAGGGAGAAGATCGGCAAGGATGCTTCTCCTGAGATAACCGACCTGGTATTCAAGTCTGAAGAGGGCGAGTTTGTGCTCAGAACAGGGGACCTGTATAACGTAATCATCCCCATTGTCGTGAAGGGAGAGCACCAGGGGTATCTCCATCTGGTTATAAGCACGGAAGACATTTCAGGAATTTTCAGGGCCCACATAGCCCGGAGGATCGCAGTAGCCCTGTTTCTGCTCCTTGGCGGTGTGATTGCAGCCGTCTGGCTTTCAAGGAAATACACCCGGCCCATAAAGGAAGTGGTTACTGCCGCCAGATCGGTTTCAGCCGGAGACCTGGACATCTCCCTCCCTGTGACGGAAAAGGACGAGATAAAGGACCTGAAGGAGAGTTTCAACCAGATGGTCAAACGGCTTCACGAGTTAAGAGACCTTGAAGAGCGACTCAGGGAGACCGAGCATCTTTCAACGATCGGAGAGCTCTCAAGGTCCCTTGCCCACGAGATAAGAAACCCCCTGAATTTCATCAGCCTGAGCGTTGACCACCTCCTTGACCATACAGACCGGAGGACAGGCGAGACACTCAGGAGGATCAAGGAGGAGATCAAGCGCCTTGACACCCTTGTGGGAAACTTCCTCTCCTACGGCAAACCCCTCAGACTCAAAAAACGGCCCACCCCGATTGTGGCACTCCTTGAAGATACCCTGGGCCTTGTGAGGGCCAAGGCTGAAAAGGTGGGAATAAAGATTTTTACAGAATACAACGGGATGGAGGACAGCCTTGTAACAGTAGATGCTGAACTTCTGAAGACCTGTCTCTTTAATATAGTATTGAATGCATTCCAGGCGATGGAGGATGGAGGGGAACTCCGGGTCAGACTGATGCGGGTTAACAGGGATTTTGCCATCTCTGTCAGCGATACCGGGAAGGGGTTGGACCGGGAAAGCTCCACAAGGGTCTTTGAGCCTTTCTTCACAACAAAGGAGAGGGGTGTCGGGCTCGGCCTCCCGATGACAAAGAGGGTCATAGAGGAACACGGCGGAAGTGTGGAGTTTGAAAGTTCCCCCGGCCAGGGGACGACCGTAACCATTACGCTACCTGTGGGGTGAGAATAAGGGTGTAGCGTAGAGCGAACAGGGAGTAAAAGACAGGCTAAGGTTGAGGCTGAATAACCTAATATACCAATATACCAATATACCAATAACCATTTACCATCTCATCGTTTGGGGTATAATAGGATATGTACATAGCAAGGGAAGAAATAAATGGAGAGACGGTCTATTCGATAAGGGAGACCTATTCTTCAGAGGGAGAACTGAAAAGCAGGACACTCTTCAACCTGGGGCCTGACCCCTCGGTTTTCATCCTCTACCCGGGCGGAAACAGCTATTACATAGACGAACGGATTGAACTTTCATTGCTGGAGAAGGGGATTGAGACTGATACCTTCGAGATCGAGGACCTCTTTCTCCCCTTTCTTGATGCCAGGCTGAGGCGGGTGCTCCGCCCCACTCAGGGAGACAGGGAAAGAAAAAAGTGGAGGAGGCTCAAGAGATCGGAGCTTCTTGAACTCCAGTCACGAATACATATCTTTGACCGGAGAAGACTTCACTATCTCCGCTTCGGGACCCTGAATCAGGCAGGACTTGAGGATACCCCCCACAGGTTTTTCACCTCCCTGATCGGGAAATCCCGGGAGGAGATCGAGTGCCTGATAGACGAAGGGGAACAGAAACTCAGGAAACGGGAACTCAAGAGATATACCTATGTCATCTTTGACCTTCAGCGCCACTTCCCCGGGAATTTCTTCGCCCTCCGCTCACCGAGGATGCTCGATCAGGAGAGGCTTGACGGATATTTCCTTGATGCTCTCTGTGAGCTGAACAGTGACAGAAGCTTCATGGACCCTCCTTCAAAAACCCTCAACCCCTATCTCAGGAAATATCTTTCCTTCTACTTTGACAATGAGTTCGCTTCTCAAAAGAGGCATTTCAACAGGGATGAATTCAACAGGCAGCATTACAGGGAGACACATGCTGACAAGGCTGAAACGTTGACTATTGAGGAGGCCTGCAGGATGCTTGATCTCTCCCCACAGGAGTTCAGGAGAATGAGCAGGCGTCAGCTCGTCAGAAAATACAGGCATCTCGCCCACAAGTGTCATCCTGACAAGGGAGGCAGTCACGACCGGTTCATCCTCCTCTGCAGGGCCTATGAGAGACTCCTTCAGGCTAAGCCAGTAAGCACCGGAGGGAAGGATGGCTGAGATTCTCGTCGTCGATGATGAGCCGCTCCAGAGAGAGATCCTGAGGACCATACTCACTGATGAGGGGCATACCGTCTATGAGGCATCTTCTGCAGAAGAGGCGGTTCCCATCATCTCTGAAAAGAGCCCACATATTGTCCTTACAGACCTGAAGATGGGTGGGATGAGCGGTGTGGATCTTATTGATAAGACAAACTCCCTCTCCCTTGAAGCCCCGCCCTCGTTCATCATAATGACCGCCTTCGGGACCATCTCCTCAGCAGTGGAGGCGATCAAGAAGGGTGCCTTTGATTATCTCACCAAGCCTCTCGATAAGGACTCCCTCCTCCTGAAGATCAACCAGGCGATTGAACGGTCAGAACTGTTGAGGGAAAACCTGCGCCTGAGGAATACCCTGTATCAGAGGTTCAGGATAGAGGGTGTTGTAGGGGAGTCTGGCGCAATGGAAGAGGTCCTCAGGATGGTGAAGAAGGTTGCGCCAACCAATGCCACAGTCCTTATACTCGGAGAAAGCGGGACAGGTAAGGAACTGATCGCCCGTTCCCTCCACTTCTCAAGCCCCCGTAAATCAAGGCCCTTCACCCCGATAAACTGCGCATCCATCCCTGAAAACCTCCTTGAGAGTGAACTCTTCGGTTATGAGCCCGGTGCCTTTACCGGCGCCACATCGAGAAAGAAGGGCCTCATAGAGACAACGGACGGCGGAACCCTCTTTCTTGATGAGATAGGAGACATGCCTGCCCAGCTTCAGGCCAAGATACTCCGGGTGCTGCAGGACGGAGAGGTGAGAAGGCTCGGCGGGAAGGAATCCTTCCGGGTTGACCTGAGAGTCGTGGCTGCAACACACCAGGACCTTGAGAAACTGATTGAAGAGGGCCGGTTCCGGGAAGACCTGTATTACCGCCTCCGTGTAGTCACCATAAAGGTCCCCCCTCTCAGGGAAAGGCGGGAGGACATTCCCGTCCTTGCCAATCATTTCCTGAGAAAGTACTCAGCAGAGTTCGGCAAGAGGATAGAGGGCATCCGGAAAAAGGCGATGGACCTCCTGACCTCATATCACTGGCCCGGGAATATCCGGCAACTCGAGGCAGTGATTGAACGGGCGGTCATCATGGCCGACGGTAAGGAGATAGGGCCGGAGGAGATAAAGGATGAACTCCCCATGAAAAAGCAGAGGGGCAGCCTTGAGATCGAGATTCCCGATGGAGGGATAGTCTTTGAAGAGCTTGAGAAAGACCTGATGGTGAAGGCGATGGAGAAGGCAAACAACGTTGCAAAGCGGGCGGCTGAACTCCTGGGGATGAGCTACAAGACCTTCTGGTACCGGTGGGAAAAGTTCGGCCTGGGCAAAAAGTCCGAAAAATAAGTCCTTTCTGATATAATATTCCCTCTTAACCTGTTCCGGTTTCAAAGGATCTCAGATCATCAAAAAGGAGGTAGAGTACCCATGCATATCGAACTTGCCGAGAGGCTGAAGAGCCTTCCACCCTATCTGTTTGCCAGGATCGACCAGATGAAGGCAGAGGCCCTCTCAAAGGGTGTTGATGTGATTGATATAAGTATCGGAGACCCCGATCTCCCGACGCCTGAACATATTGTAAAGGCGATGCAGCAGGCAGTGGCTAAACCGGAACACCACAAATATCCCTCCTACGCAGGGATGATCTCGTACAGACAGGCCGTCTCAGACTGGTACAGGAGGAGGTTCGGCGTATCCCTTGACCCTGAAAGGGAGATAATATCCCTGATAGGCTCGAAAGAGGGGATAGGACACATCCCTTTGGCCTTCATAAATCCGGGCGATCTGGTGCTCTGCCCTTCACCGGCATATCCCGTCTACTCCATAGGGACCCTCTTTGCCGGTGGTGAACCCTACTACATGCCGCTGCTGGAAGAAAACGGTTTTTTCCCGGACTTTGATTCCATATCGGAAGAGATACTCAATCGTGCAAAGATGATGTTTCTCAATTATCCGAACAACCCCACGTCAGCCTGTGCCACCCATGAGGCCTTCGGAAAGGCGATAGAGGTGGCTCAAAGATACGGGATAATAATCTGCCATGACAATGCCTATTCTGAGATATATTACGACGGGAAAAAACCCATAAGCTTCCTCGAAGTGGAGGGGGCAAGGGAAGTGGGGATTGAATTTCATTCCCTGTCCAAGACATATAACATGACAGGCTGGAGGATAGGGTTTGCCGCAGGCAATCCTGAGGTGATCGGCGGGCTTGGAAAGATAAAGACGAACATCGACTCCGGTGTCTTTCAGGCCATACAGGAGGCATCGATAGTGGCACTCAACTCTGATGAGAAGGTGCTGGATGAGATAAGGGCGGTCTATCAGGAAAGGAGGGACATCCTCTATTCCGGACTCTCGGAGATGGGGCTTTCCGCCGTCAAACCCGAGGCTACCTTCTATCTCTGGACAAAGGTCCCCGAGGGATCGTCTTCAGAAGACTTTACCATCCGTCTCCTTGACAGGGCGGGAATTCTCTGTACCCCCGGAAACGGCTTCGGTGATCCCGGCGAAGGATATGTCAGGTTCGCCCTTACCGTCTCTGCCGACCGGACCAGGGAGGCGATCCAGAGGATGAAGGAATCCCTTGACTGAACAGGACCTTGATGGCCTTATTCTACCTTGGTATAGGCTCAAACCTTGGTGAAAGGGAAGAAAACTGCCGCCGGGCCGTAGCGCTTCTTAAGAAGAAGGGAATCCGGATACTCAGGGAATCCTCCCTGTATGAGACAGAACCCTGGGGTGTGGAAAACCAGCCGGACTTCATCAACATGGCTCTCAGTGCAGAAACCGGTCTTGACCCTATGGCCCTTCTCAGGACGCTCAAATCCATTGAGAAAGAGATGGGAAGGAAGGAGACATCCCGCTGGGGCCCCCGGATTATAGACCTTGATATCCTTCTTTACGAAGGCAGGATAATCAAGACCCCTGAACTTACAATCCCGCACCCGCTGATTCAGGAGAGAGACTTTGTCCTCAAACCCCTTTCAGAGATAGCCCCGGAGATTGTTCATCCTGTTCTCGGGAAGACAGTAAGGGAACTTCTTGAAGATCTTAACCGGAGGGGTCAGGCGTAGCGTTTTACAAAATCCCCGAATCCCCTGAGCACCCTAAGTCCCAGGGTCTGGCTTTTTTCAGGGTGAAACTGCGTGGCGATAATATTATCCTTCCAGACCATTGAAGTGAACTCCACCCCGTAACCTGTCATGCCTGCAACAGGATCCTTTTCAGAAGGAGAGACATAGTAGGAATGGACGAAGTAGAAGTAGCTTCCGTCCCCGATCTCCTCAAAGGGAGGTGGGACCTTAGTGAATCTTACGGTATTCCACCCCATATGGGGTATCTTCAGGCCCTGTTCAGGGAACCTGACAACCTTCCCTCTCAGGACACCCAGCCCCTTTGATGTGCCGAACTCTTCTGACTCCTCAAAGAGTATCTGCAGCCCCAGACATATCCCCAGATAGGGTTTCCCCTTCTCTATCTGCCTTGAGACTGTATCGAGGAGATCGAGCCTCTTCAGGTTTGCCATGCAGTCACGGAAGGCCCCCACTCCGGGCAGTACCAGACCTTCGGCATCCTCTATGTCGGCTGGACTTGATGTTACTTTTGCCTCGACTCCTACCTTCAGGAACCCCTTTTCCACACTCCTTAGGTTCCCCATCCCGTAATCAACTATCGCAATCAAGGGCTAATCTTCCTCCCCGGGCTCCTCTATGATCCCACCCTTCAGGCCGTCATAGGAGAGGACGCAGATGGCACCTATCTCCCCGTTGTCAGGGAGGCAGACACACCTGTATGAGGCGGTCTTTCCGTAGTTTTCCCGCATGTTCTCCCAGCCGTTCACAAAAAAGGAACACTCATCGTTGAAGCAGACCCAGAAATACTTCAACCCCCACCCGAGACCGTCCCCTATGTTGTAGGGCGGCGGCTCCGTCTTGGTCATCTTCTTCCCGCAATGGGGACAGACGGGGGGCTTGGTGATTTTATAATGACCTGTACCGTACATTAAATACTTCCTCCTCTTGAGAGTTTTTGGCGATAGATTTATTATGGCACATCACAGGCGGGGGTTACAATCCTGGAGCAGAGCCCAAAAATGCCGATTGACTCATCAGTCAGTTACAAGGCAGGAGGGTATAGGCTTTTCGCCTCATTCTCGCAGGCCATCCAAGGCAGCCATACCCCAAAAAGTCTTCGACTTTTCGGGGACCCCTGCTCCGAGGCAGGCAATCTGCTTCACCTTCCTGGTGAAGATCATAGATTGCCTGAAACCGCTCAAACCCTATGCCCTCC
>WFTX01000277.1 GCA_015485235.1 Nitrospirota bacterium
ATGTGTTTGGATAGACGAGGCAGATATTTACCCTTCCTCCCGGGTCCTTGTAGACCGTTCCCTTCTCTCTCTGAAGAAGATGGTCCGCCCTTTCGATAAGTCTCCTGCTGATCACACTATACTTTAACCGCTTTGAGGCACTGGTGACAACAAAGAAAAAAGATGATTCAGTCTAAAAAACCCTGGGATGGCGCTTCTGGGGAGTGTTTCTGGACGGCCTTCGGACCTCAGTAGATAGACCTTATCCTTCCCGTTCTCCTGTCGAATATTATCTCATCCACGACTTCTTTACCCTCGACAATCCTCGCCCGGATGAACCTCCCCTGTGTTTTTTCTATCTCCACATCCAGCCCCTTTTTGCCGTAGTAACTCTCAAGGGCCTTCTCGGCATCTTCCGGGCTCATCATGAAGCGGCAGGCCCCGTAATGGCTGCATTCAGGACAGAAATCACCATAGGGTGTGACAGGCCGGTCTCCCCTCCAGCCGAAGCCCGCCGCAGGGAAGAGGAGCGTTATAACAAGTAAACCTAATATTATGTGGGTAAACTTCCTCATGTTAATATGCTATGTTAAAAAGATGAAGGAAATATGAAGATGTTTTCTTCATCTCTCAACCCTCGAAGTAAAGCCTGAACTCTGATCCCTTGCCGGGACTGCTCTGGACCTCTATCCTCCCGCCGAGTGTCTCCGTGAGTTCCTTCACGATGGCAAGCCCCAGGCCACGCCCTGTCGAGTTCTCGCCCTTGTAGAACCGGTTGAATATCTTTTCAAGTTCATCGTCGGAGATTCCCCTGCCTGTATCAGTGATACTGATCAGAAAACCCCTTTCCGTCTCATTTTCTACGGGACGCCATCTCACAGTAACCGAGCCATGCTCTACGTATTTGTAGGCATCGGTGAGGATGTTCTTTATGATGATGTGGAGCTTCTCAGGGTCAGTCCGGACGGTCATCTCCGGTCCTGATGATTCAAGGGATATGCCCTTTTCTTCGAAGATATGCTTCATCCCGTCGATGATTGAGCCTATGAATTCATGAAGAGCTATCTCTTCCATTTCTCTCTTCTTGAAGAAACTTGCCTCAGCCCTTGTGATATCCTCAATCCCTTCAATCAGTGAGATTATCCTGTCTATCTCATGGGCTATGTTCTTGAGGGCGGCATCACGGTCTGTTACAATCCCGTCTTCGATGGCCTCGATATTACCCTTGATTATGGTAAGGGGGGTCCTGAGTTCGTGGGCGATGTTGGATGTGAGGTGTTTCCTGAGGGCGTCTTCCCGCCTGAGGGCCTCGGCCATGTAGTTGAATGTCTCCGTGAGGGTCTGGACTTCGTCTGCTTTTCCGGAAAGGGTTGAGAGCACCGGGAGGGGCTTCTTCTTTTCCAGTTCCACCGACAGGTCACCTTCGGCAATCTTGCGGGCCCCCTTTGTGAGAAGCCTGAGCGGTCTTGAGAGAAATATCGTAAAGAGGATGGAAAGAAGCAGTGCTCCGCCTCCTGCAATCATGAAGGAGATAAGCAGAAACTGTTTTCCCCTTTTCATGAAGATGTCTTCCTTTTCAGGTATGTATCCAAGCCTTCTTAAGGGACGGAGGTGGATCTTCCCTATCTCCTTTCCCCCGGCATACAGCGGATACCAGGTGTACTCACCGCTTCCTGTGGGGAGTTCAAAGAGGGCGTTCATTCTTCTCAGCATGGACGGGCTGAGACTGGTGAGGACATCTACAGAGGAGAGGAGCCTCTTTCCGTCAGGGGTGGTTATGTAGGCCTCAAACCCGAGCATCATACCCCAGTGGAGGGCTTCAGTGAGCAGGGGAATGTCCCAGTGGTCCTCCCTGTAGCTTCCCTCAACGGTTGCGAGGACCCAGTAGATTTTGTCCTCCCTGGTGCTTTCGACATATTCCTGGAAGTCCCTGATGATCAGCCTTTCAAAGACGATATTTGAGAGGAGGGCGAGAAAGATAATCAGGATGAAGGATAGGAAGAGCTTAGTCCGCATCAACCTGGCCGGTAAACTTGTAGCCTACACCGTAGACAGTCTTTATATAAACCGGACTTCGGGGGTTGTCCTCAATCTTCTGGCGGATATTCTTTATGTGGGCGTCTATGGTTCTGTCATAACCTTCAAAATCGTAGCCAAGGATGGTGTTTACCAGTTGCAGGCGGGTGAAGACCTGACCCGGCCTTTCTGCGAGAGTTTGAAGAATCCTGAACTCCGTAGGAGTGAGAGTAACGGCATCTCCTGCCTTTCTTGTCTCCATGGTAGAGGGGCTGATGACAAGATCCCCTTTGTTAAAGCTGAGTTCTTCCCTCCCTTTCCTGGTTCTCCTCAGCAGTGCCTTTACCCGTGCAACCACCTCACGGGGACTGAAAGGTTTTACGACATAATCGTCCGCTCCCATCCCGAGCCCCCGGATCCTGTCTTCCTCATCACTCTTGGCAGTGAGCATCAGGATGGGGATATCAGAGTCATTCCTTACTGATTCACAGATCTCTTCCCCCTGAATGTCCGGTAGCATCAGGTCCAGGATTATCAGGTCAAAACCGCCCTTCAGGAGTTTAATGGCCTTCCTGCCCGTATCCGCAGTGGATACCGTAAAGCCTTCCTTCTCAAGATAGGCGGTGAGTATCTCCGATATCTGCCTTTCGTCCTCTACTATGAGTATCTTGCCTTTTTCCATGTATATACGATAATACAATATTTTGAAGGAAATGTGAATACCTCGCCACTCCAATATATCTTGAGAAAAGTCAATTTTTCTGAAAAAGCTGGTTGATCATGAAAACCAGCTTGTGTGTGTTGAGGGGCCGGTATATTATGTTCTGGTATCCTTCCTCTTCAAGCCGTTCTCTCATGGATCTCAGTTTTGCATCGGCGACAGAGATTACAGGTAGATAGGCGAATCGTATATTTTCTCTGAGTTGCTTCATGGGAGATTCGACGCCGTTTCCAGAGGAGATACCCATGATGACAAGGTCAGGGCTTTCCCTCTCAAGGGCCTCCTGAAAATCCGACACTGCTCCATTTACCACACGATAGTCCTCCATCTCAAGGGTGGACTGCACAAGCCTTTTGTCGGAAGGCTTCAGGTTGTAAAGCAGAACCTTTCTGGATTTGCATTTCAGAGCCGGTGCAGGTAAGGGAACTTTCTTCTGGAAAGGCACCTTGGAGATGATTTCTTCCACTGTCGTAATCCCATTCTTTACCTTCTCCCAGGCATCCTCAAAGAGTGTTCTTGTGCCTGATTCCTTTGCGACCTCAAGGAGTTCATCCTCAGTGAAATGCCTTGCAATAAGCCGTTTCATAGGTGTGGTCATCCGAAGGAACTCATAAACCCCTATCCGTCCTTTATATCCGGTGTAGTGGCACTCCCTGCATCCCTTTCCTCTGTAATATCTGGAAAGGGGCGGGAAATCGAGCCGTCTGATTTCTTCGGGTGGATCTGCCTCTTCCCTGCAATGGGGACAGATCTTTCTTATCAGTCTCTGGGCGAGTATCCCCGTTACGGCGGATGTGACCAGATAGGGTGCAAGCCCTATATCGATAAGCCGGGTTATTGTGGATGTTGTATCATTGGTATGAACAGTGCTCAGGACAAAGTGCCCCGTAAGAGCTGAACGGGCTGCTATCTCCGCCGTATCAATGTCCCGTATCTCGCCTACCATGATTACATCAGGGTCCTGTCTGAGGACGGACCTGAGGGCATTGGCAAAGCCAAAACCTATGGCCTCATTCACCCCTACCTGGGTTATGCCTTCAAGCTTGTATTCCACGGGGTCTTCAATGGTTATTATATTCTTTGTTTCGGTCTGGAGTTTCTGGAGTATTGCATAGAGGCTTGTGGTCTTCCCGCTTCCAGTGGGTCCTGTTACCAGTAGCATCCCCTGGGGCTGGGAGACGAGTTCCATAAGCGGTTTGAGGAGGACTTCCGGCATTCCTAAACCGGACAATGGAATCAGACCGGTAGTGGGGTCCAGAAGCCTGATCACTATCTTTTCACCATACACCGAGGGAAGGGTTGATATCCTGAGTTCAATCTTCTTGTCTTCCAGCTTGAGAGAGCTCCGGCCGTCCTGGGGCAGCCTCCTGTTTGTTATGTCGAGGTTTGAGATGATCTTTATCCTGGAGATAACGGAGTCCTGGATGTGCTTGGGGTACTTAAGGATATTCTTCAGAAGTCCGTCTATCCTGTATCTGACCTGGACAAAACTCTCGGTGGGCTCTATATGAATGTCGCTTGCCCCTGACTTGACGGCATCCACGAGTATCATGGTGACCAGTTTGACAATGGGAGGGGCCTCGCTCATCTTGTAGAGGGAGCGGATGTTCACTTCCTGCCGGTCATCACCTTCTTCCTCCTTTATGAACTCAACGCCGTCATAGGAAGGTATCTCCTTGAGCAGGCTCCAGGTCTTCTCCTCCGAGCCGTAGAGCCTCTCAATAGCACCTAAAATATTTGACTCGGGAGCAATTGCCACCGTCACCTTCAGGCCGGAGTTGAAGGCGATTTCGTCAATTGTCTCCCAGTCGAGGGGGTCGGCCATTGCAAGGAGGAGCCTTTTGTCCTGTTTCTCAAGGGGAAGGACTATCTTTTTCTCAGCAGTCTTTTTGGGAACAATGGATAGAAGTTCCTGAGTTATTTCATAGTCATTACAGTCCACAAGGGGGAGGTTCAACTGTCTGGCAAGGGCCTCGGCGATCTGCTGTTCATTGACAATCCCCAGCTCGATCAGGATTTTTCCCAGGCGCTTGTTCTTTCCCTTTTGCAGATTGAGGGCCTTCTCGAGATCCTCCTCAGAGAGCAGCCCGGCCTCGATCAGTACCTCTCCAAGCCTCTTTTTCAACTCTCCGGCCTCCTTACAGGGAATTTCCTTTATTTCCTTATCGGACACGGGGGGTTAAACTTTAGGAAGGCTTTCAGTCTCCTTCATCCCCTGTCTCTTCCACCTCCTCTTCATAAAAATCCCTTGCCCCTTCAAGGGTCCAGCCGCAGAAGGGACAGACGATCTTTTTCCTGCTTACAGTGAGGTCCCCTTCCTCGACATACCATTCTTCAAGCTCATGTCCACAGTTATAGCAGATATTGCCCCTTACCATGTCATGATTCTCTTATATTGCTGAGAGCTTTTCATTTATGAGCAGGATGGTTCAGAACGGACGGTTGTATCAGAGATCCTGAAGAATATCCCTCGAAATCTCCCTCAAAGAGTTGTAAAGATTGAAGCCATTGCCTCTGCACTCCTCGTTCCAGGGGAATCTCAGTCCTGCCGTTCTTATACTCATGGAAGATGCCTTCTCAAGGATGTGGGGGGCATCATCGATTACGCAGTAGCAACTCTCCGAGAAAAGGACGGTCTTGTCAAAGGAGAGGTGGAGTTCGTCGTATGGAAGGCCGTGTTGTCTGAGCCAGTTTTCCGTAGGCTCTCTGAATACCGGATCCCGGTGTGAGGCGATTATGAGATGAAACCCCTTTTCTTTCAGGGTTGAGAGGAACTCTCCTGCTTCAGGGTAGGGGCGGTATTCCGGGGAATCCTGGTTCGAGTGGATGGAGTGGATTGCATTGAAGAACTCACTGGCTGTACAATAGTCTTCCCAGAAGTCCCAGTCACGCCATTCCTTTACAGGGGGAAAGTCAGGATTGATCCTTCGGAGTTTTGCATGGAGCACATCGCAGAACTGCCAGAGGGTATTGTCTATGTCAATAACAGCTATCCTGTCCATTTTATTCAAACCAAGATATTTTAAAACTTGCCGCTCCGTTATTTCCATATTTTTTATAATGGTCCGGGCTTGAAATTGAGTTGTTTCTTGACGATGTTGTGAATATGCATAGTGAGCGATTGATACGATTAAAAATGTAATAAGATAAAAACTTTCTTATCCGGCACGGACTCGTATCGAGCATATCGAAGATACCCCGCGGTCTTGCCAGCCCGTATCGTGGCCTGCCCGATTCGTGGCCCAATAAATTGATCTTAAGGTTGCTTAAGCCGTGAGGCGGGCAGAGGGCGTTGATACGGCTAAAATATCTTCAAGGGCCTTTCAGCGTAAAGGAATTTCTGCTGACCGGGTGATATTTATTCAATAAACATAAGAAAGCCTGGGCTTATATTAAATTATTTTAATAATACTCAAGAGCTGCTCTACTTGAATTTACTTTGTGCTATAATGATTTTAGAAATAGAGAGGTTTCTGATAGATATACATTTGTCACAGACTGATGTGTGGGATTAGGCATCCTTATAATATTGCAAAGGGTGCGTGAAAGGGGGGTTGTAGATGTTAACACTTGGCATCATTCCAAAGAGCTATCCTCTGAAACTCACCCTGTACATCCTTCTGGTAATATTCGCAGGAGGGCTGATTTCCTTTATCCTCATATATCAGAGCGGAAATATACTGATTGGAAAGTCATATACAGAAGGAATCAGGAACCTGGCGGCGATGAAAGGCCTGATCGTCCAGAAAAGCATGATAATTTACCTCTTGTCCTCCATCCTTGTAATATCCGGTGTTATTGTTATCACGCTTTTTTATTCACACAGAGTGGCGGGGCCTTTATACCGGCTCTCTGTTGCGGCAAGGGAGATCTCGGAGGGGGAGCTCTCTTCACCTGTCAGACTCCGCAAGTCTGATGTCGTGCATCCCCTTGCTGAAACACTTAACGAGGTTTCAGAAAGCCATAGTCAAACAATCAATCAAATCATCTCGGCTGCCATCTCGCTTGAAAAGGCTTCACTCAAACTGCAGGATGCACTTAACCAAAAGGATGATGTGTCCTTTGATTCGCTCATAGAGGAATTATCCAGACAGAATAAGGAACTGAAAAGAATCATCAACAAGATAAGGTTGTGAAAATGAAGATCAAGGCCAAAGTCTTATTTGGCGTTGGTGTTTTTTTGCTTATCGCTGTCGGTTACAGTCTTATCAAGGGACCTCACGATTTTGAAAAGGATGAATGTTCCAAATGTCACATTAGTGATCCAAGAGGAAAGAAGTCTCCTCTCCCCCTTGTTGCCTCAGAGAAGGAACTCTGCAGTGATTGTCACAACACCATGGATGCTCTTCTGAACCATCCTGTTGATGTAGTTCCTGTAAGGGCAGAGATTCCTCCTGACATGCCTCTGACCATGGAAGGTACCATCTCCTGCTCTACCTGCCATGATATTCATTCTTCCTACAGGACTCCCTTCGGAAATCCTACTCACTTTCTCAGGCGACAGGAACAAGGGAGGCTCTACTGTGCAGTCTGTCATACGGATAAGGGAGGAAAGGGAAAGATGGGACATGCAGAGACATTTGAAACAGTCCATTACAGATTGAAGTATTATATAACCGACACCAGAAATACAATTGATCAGGTCTCTGCCGAATGCCTTTCCTGTCACGATGGTTCCCTTGGAAAGCTTTCACTGATTGGCACAGGCGTCTGGACACACAGGAATGATTTTATGGATTTTGATATGGGCATGCATCCCATCGGAGTTTATTACAGAGATGCCTTCAGGAAACACCCTGATGGTTACAAGCCGCCATCATTGCTGAATGAAAAGATAAAGCTCGTGAATGGTAAACTGAGTTGTGTATCCTGTCATGATATATATTCCGATATTCCGATGAAACTTGTTCTTTCCAATGAGAGAAGCAGATTGTGCCTTGAGTGTCACATAAAATAGACGGGAGGATTTCATGGAGAA
>WFTX01000278.1 GCA_015485235.1 Nitrospirota bacterium
CCTTAAATCCTTTTCTTTGAGAGTCTCCTTCCTGTTCGAAGGTAGTGGTATAATAAAAAAGGGACAATCATTTCATGCGCAAGAAGGAGGTGGAGGAATGAAAAAAGGTGTTGAACGGATAGATGATACGAGGCTCAGGGTGCCTGTCGGGTATCAGTCGGGGATGAATGTGGAGGGGATAATCTTTATAGACAGGGAACTGGAAGGGCACCTTGAAGAACAGGCCATAACACAGGTTGCGAATGTGGCGACCCTGCCGGGTATCCTAAAGGCCTCCCTTGCAATGCCGGACATCCATACGGGATACGGATTCGCCATAGGTGGTGTTGCGGCCTTCGATATATCCAGGGGGATTGTATCTCCCGGCGGAGTGGGATACGACATAAACTGAGGAGTAAGACTCCTGAGGAGCAATCTCCGGCGGGAGGAACTGCTCCCCAGGCTTAAGGACCTCGTTGAGGTCCTCTACAGGGAGATTCCTTCAGGCGTGGGCTCCAAGGGGAGACTCCGTCTTTCCAGGGATGATCAGCGACGGCTTCTTCTGAAAGGCGCAAGATGGGCTCTTGAGCAGGGGATGGGAGAGCCGGAAGACATTGAGAGGATGGAGTCCGGAGGATGCATGGAGGGTGCCGACCCCTCAGTGGTGAGTGACCGGGCGTACGAGAGGGGGCGGGCACAGCAGGGGACCCTTGGCTCCGGGAACCACTTTCTTGAGATTCAGTATGTCTCAGATATATACGATGAACAGGTTGCCAATGCCTTCGGCCTCTTCAGAGACCAGATAACCATCATGATTCATACAGGCTCAAGAGGGTTCGGCCACCAGGTCTGTACGGATTTCCTTGAGGTGATGGAGAAGGCTTCTAAAAAGTATGCCATCCACCTCCCGGATATGGAACTTGCCTGTGCACCCATAAGCAGCCAGGAGGCCCAGGATTACTTCGGGGCGATGAAGGCTGCGGCAAACTATGCCTGGGCCAACAGACAGTGCATAATGCACTGGACCAGGGAGGCGGTGATGAAATTTTTAGGGGCTTCGCCTTCTGCACTCGGGATGAGCCTCCTCTACGATGTTGCCCATAATATCGCAAAACTTGAAGAGCACGTAGTGGATGGCAGGCCCCTCAGGGTGGTGGTCCACAGAAAGGGGGCTACGAGGGCCTTTGGTCCCGGGCACAGGGAACTTCCGGAGGCTTACCGTCAGACGGGTCAGCCTGTCCTGATCCCGGGTGATATGGGAAGGTCATCCTATGTACTTGTGGGGACAGAGAGGGCGATGATGGAGACCTTCGGGTCCACCTGTCACGGTGCCGGAAGGGTCCTTTCAAGGCACCAGGCGATAAAGAGGGCGAAGGGCCGGGCCATCTGGAGGGAACTCGAAGACAGGGGGATTTTCGTAAGGAGCGCAGGCAAGAGGACCCTTTCAGAGGAGATGTCCGAGGCCTACAAGGATATCACGAATGTCGTGGACGTGGTGGAAAGGGCGGGACTCTCCAGGAAAGTGGCCCGGTTGCGTCCTCTTGGTGTGATAAAGGGGTGATGGCTCCATCCAGCTTTTAAAAAAGTTCCCTCATGTTTTAAAATATACATCCGGATGGGCGGGTAGCTCAGTTGGGAGAGCGCAGCCCTTACAAGGCTGAAGTCGCAGGTTCGATCCCTGTCCCGCCTACCATGTTTCAAAGACTCAAAGAGGATTTTCCTCTTCAGATGCAGATGGGCAGAGGAAGAGGGGTGTAACCAAGAGAGTCAGGAGTGCAATTCAGTCTTCCAGGCACCTTCTGACTAATGCCTGATAACTCCGGAGATTGGTGATTCCCCCGCTGCCCCGCAGCCGTGATGGGAACGAAAGCCCAGCAAGCCACTGGTAAACGGCTTGAACAGTCCAAACAGTTCAAGCCGTTTCAGCCGTTACCGGGAAGGCGGGCGAGTAGGAAAACAGTGTTGAGTGCTAAGTGTTGAGTGTTTAGTAAAACATTAACACCATAACTCAACATTCATAACTCAAAACTCAACACTGAGAATTGCCCTGAGCCGGAAGACATGTCCATCTGACTAAACCGCGCGGGAGGTGTCTCATGTATCATTCCCCCAAATCATTCTTCAGGTGTTTCAGTATCTTCAGAGTCATCGTATCAAGGACGTCGTTCATGGTATTGCTTGTGCTGGGCCTGATACTCACTGGCTCGCTGCCCCTTATGGCGGAGGAGCTGTCAGGACAGGCTTCAGACATGGGTGAGATAGTGGTGACGGCATCGAGGTATGAAGAACAGAGAATTCTTGTGCCTTCAAACGTCACAGTTATAACCAGTGAGGATATCAGTAAGTCCACGGCCAGAACGATCCCCGATCTTCTCAGGAAGGAGGCAGGGCTTTTTGTTACAGACCTGACCGGAAGCGGAAGAAACGTGATTGTGGATCTGAGGGGGTTCGGCGAGACAGGTCCCCTGAATACCCTTGTCCTTGTGGACGGAAGACGGGTGAATCAGCCTGACCTGAGCGGGACCGACTGGACCCAGATCCCCCTTGAGAGAGTTGAGCGGATCGAGGTTATCAGGGGAGCCCGGGCTTCCATTCTCTACGGTGACAATGCCTCAGGCGGTGTAGTAAATATTATCACCAAAGAGGGAGAAGGACAGGAGTATGACCTTATGTTAGGTGCAGGCAGTTACGCCTCTTCCAGGGCCTCGGCCAGTGCAAGCGGAAACCTGAAGAACCTCTCATATTACCTGACAGGTACTTACTACAGGACTGACGGCTACAGGGATAACAGTAATGTGGAAGCAAAGGACCTGGGCCTGGATCTCAGATATTATATCTCAGAAAAGGCAAAGATAGGCCTGAGCGCCGGTTATCACAAGGATGACGCGGGACTTCCCGGTGCACTCACTGAGGCCGATCTGGCAGGTGGGCTTTCCAGAAAGGCTACCACCAATCCCTATGACTTCTCCGAGGTTGAGGATTATTATCTGAAGGCCGATGGTGAGGTTAACCTCTGGGGGGAGAGTTTCTTCAAGGCCGACGCTTCTTACAGAAAGAGGAGATTTCTATCCTACGCATCCTTTTCAGGCGGGAACTTTCTCGGAGACTCAGAGATAGATACATTTACATTCTCCCCTTCCGTCCTGATAGTAAATGAGACAGGGAATCTGAGGAATGAACTCACAGCAGGTCTGGACTTCTATCATGCCGAGGAAGATATTGAGAACACCTCTGTCTTTTTCGGGACTCCCTCAAAGGGTATCTTTACCCTTGAGAAGGAGACATGGGGATACTATATATATGACGTGCTCGGCATAAGCAACCGGTTATCCCTTTCAGGAGGCTACCGCCATGACAGCGCCGACTACTCCTTTTCACCAAGCACCCCTGACGGTACGGACTTCGATGAAGACCTCTATACAATCGGCGCAAGTTACAACATAGCAAACTCAACAGTGCTCTATCTCAGTTATTCCAAGGGCTTCAGATATCCTGTCCTTGATGAGATATACAGCTTTTTCACGAACACGATAGATGCAGGGCTTATTCCACAGGAGTCTGATGATTATGAGATAGGCGTAAGAACTGATCTTGGCTACCTCAGAGCTGAGGCAAACCTCTTCAGGATAGATACAGATGATGAGATCCTATACAATCCAGTCAGTTTCAAGAACGAAAATCTTGACGGTGAGACCCGGAGGGAGGGCCTCGAGGTCTCTTTCTATATAAGGCCTGTCAAGTTACTCACCATTGACGGCACCTACACATATACCAAGGCAGAGATCCAGTCCGGCTCCTTTGACGGAAATGAGATACCAGGTGTCCCGAAACACAAGTTGACCGGTCATGTTACTCTCTCTCCTGTACGGAACCTCCTCATGGCGCTTGAGATCATATACAAGGGTGAAAGACCCTATATAAGTGATTTTTCAAACGATTTCGGCAAACTCGCAGGCTATACCGTTCTGAACCTCAAGACAAGATACACCTGGGGGAAGGTTACAGCCTTTCTCAACCTGAACAATCTTACCGATGAGGAGTATGAGGAGTATGGTGTGATCCAGTTCCCTGGTGAAAGGGCGGTTTATCCATCTCCCGGGCTGAATGTCTTCGGCGGGGTCTCACTGAGCTTTTAATGACCTGCCAAACCTGTTCAAAACACTCTGGAAGTGAGGCGGCAGTTGAGACTTCTTCTTGACAGTCTTCTCGTTTCAATCATTCTGGTTCTTACCCTTGCAGGTGTTGTTGATGCCGGGGAGAGATACAGGAGAATCGTCTCTCTTGCGCCGAGCATAACGGAGATACTCTTTGCCCTCGGCCTTGAGGAGAGCATTGCCGGGGTTACGAACTTCTGCGACTATCCTCCAGAGGCAAAGACAAAACCCAAGATAGGCGGGATGTCAAATCCTTCGGTAGAGGCGATTCTGAGGCTCAGTCCTGACCTCGTGATCCTTACCACAGACGGTAACCCCAAGTATCTGGAGTCGAGGCTCGGGGGCCTGGGAATCAGGACGTATGTATTCAGGGCACGCCGGATATCCGAGCTGCCGGGGGGTATTAAAAAATTGGGAAGCTTTCTGGGGGTGCCTAATGAGGCCGGGAATCTTTCTGCAAGGATTGAGACCGTGCTGAGAGACTATGCCGGGAAGCAGCCCTCCACAGGAAGGTCCCAAAAGGTGCTTTTCATCATATGGCCTGACCCCCTTATAGTTGCAGGGCCCGGGACTGAGATCGATGATGTTTTGGGGATTCTCGGTCTTCAGAACATAGCCCATGATGCCCCTAACAACTATCCCCGCTATTCCCTGGAAGAGGTTATCAGAAGAGATCCTGATATAATCTTCATAGGCAAGGGGCATGCCGACATGAAGGAAGTGGCGGGAAGGATACTGAAACGGCTTGCCTCCCTGCGGGCGGTTAAGGAAGGGAGTGTTTATTTCGTGAGTGATGCCCTTTACAGGCTCGGTCCGAGGGTAATCGAAGGGATCCGGGAACTGGCTGGATACCTGAAATGAATAGACGCACAGTAAAGAGTTCCTTCCTGATTGTCGTGGCCTCCCTTCTGATTGTGGGTGGGGCTCTCTTCCTGGGCCCCCACTTCATAAATCCCTTTGGGATGGGAGATGTGGACAGGAATGTGCTGCTTGGTATAAGGCTGCCCAGGGTCCTTGTCGCCCTGATAATGGGGGCCGGTCTGGGTGCATCCGGTGCGGTCCTGCAGGGCTTTTTGAGAAATCCCCTTGCAGACCCGTATATTCTCGGCCTTTCCGGAGGGGCAGCCCTGATGGCATCAGGAGGCATACTTTTTGGCAGCCGTCTCTTCGGTCCCTTCAGTATTCCCTTATACGCCTTTGTCGGTTCTTTACTTACAGGCCTTCTGGTGGGATTCATGGCATACTGGAGGCGGGGTTTCTGGCCTGAAAGGCTTCTCCTCGCCGGTGTGGGGCTCGGGTTCCTTTTTACAGCCCTCCTGATGTTGATGATGAGCCTCTCTACAAATGAAGGACTCAGGAGGGCCATTCACTGGATCTTCGGTGACCTTTCCATCTCAGACTGGCCCTTGATACCCTATGGAGGGGCGATTGTAGCAGGAGGGGGGCTGATCGGGCTCTGGAGGGCAAGGGCACTCAATGCCCTGATGCTTGGAGATGAGATAGCTCACAGCCTCGGTTTTTCACCCTTCAGGGAGAGGCTCCTCCTCTTTATCTCAGTAGGGCTCATGACCTCTGCATCTGTCTCCCTCGGCGGAACAGTGGGATTTGTGGGCCTTCTTATCCCACATATAGTCAGATTCCTCACTGGTCCTGATGCGAGGTCTCTCATACCGCTGTCTGCATTCTCAGGTGCAGCGATGCTCTGCCTGGCCGATCTTATCGGGAGGACGGTCCTTTCCCCCATGGAGGTGCCTGCCGGTATAGTAACGGCCATACTCGGTGCTCCGTACTTCCTCTACCTTCTCAGAAGGCAGGATGTCCTGGGAGGTTGATGCTTTGAATATACTCCAGTTGAGAGACGTCTGTTTCAGCTATGACGGCAGTCCCTTTGTGGAGGGCTTGAACCTCTGTATAGGAGAAGGCCTGTTCTGTGGATTGATAGGACCTAACGGATCAGGGAAGTCCACGATCATGAAGATCACCTCGGGAATACTCACCCCTGACTCGGGTGATGTTCTCCTATGGGGAAAGGATATACACTCATACAGCGGAAGTGACAGGGCCAAACTGATCAGCTATCTTCCGCAGTTGCTTGATCTCAAACTGCCTTTCACGGTCAGGGAACTGGTCTCGATGGGGGCCTATCCCTACAAGATCCCGCCCGAGATTACCGTGGCCGAGGCGGTGGAGATGGTTGGACTCCAGAATGAGATTGAATCTCCCATATCAGAACTGAGCGGTGGTGAAAGGAGGAGGGCCTTCATCGCCATGACCCTCCTGCAGGGTGCCGGTCTTATACTCCTTGATGAACCCCTTGCGAACCTTGATATCAGGTTCCAGATAGAACTGATAAGACTTCTCAAGGATCTGAGGGAGAAGAAGGGGATATCGGTCCTGATGGCCCTTCATGACATAAATCTCATATACCACTTTGATTATCTCTTTGTGGTGAAGGAGGGCCGTCTTGTCTGCGAAGGCGATCCCCTGGAGATAATCACGGAAGGGCTTCTCAGTGATGTATACGGCGTGGAGCTCAAGGTGTATCCCCAGGAAGACGGGACCATGCTGTTCCGGGTTTGAGGCCTGAAAAACAGCGTGTAGCGTGTAGCGGGCAGGGTAGTAAAAGACAGGCTGAGGCTGGGGTTAAGGGTAAGAGAGGTTAAGGTTGAGCACAGGAACCAGGATATGTATACTCGCCAGGACATAACGGGACTTGCTGTTTCAGCAGTGATCCATGCCTTGATACTGCTGCTGCCTCTGTCCTTGCCCGGGGCGAGGACGACCTTTACACCTGCAGGTCCTGTAAAGGTGAGGATTTTCAGCCCTGTTCCCAGGTCTTCTCATCCTCTCCCGCAGGAAAGGACCCAGGTCCCGGAGAAGAAGGTCCTCCCGGCACAGGAGAGAAAGAGGAGATTATTGCCGGAGAAGGCGGTCCAGGAAAAAAAAGAGGAAAATGTTCAGGAGAGCCCCCTTCCCGGGGAGGTCCTTTCACCCCTGAATGTTACTGGTCAGGTCAGCATAGAGGCCAGTCCGGATCGTCCCGAGATGGCAGAGCCTCTTGAGGTGCCTGAAACAGAGACAGAGAACACCCCCCTTGAAGATAGCAGGCAGTCAGAGGATACTGTCACATCTGAAGATGCCAGCACTGTCAAGGTGGGCTCTCCTCCAGGAGTCACAGGCCCCTACAGGGGGGAATTCGGCGGGCCGTCAGGCCCGAAGTTTCTCAGGCAGGTGCTGCCTGAATATCCTCCCCTTGCAAGGAGACACGGGAAGGAAGGCGTGGTGCTTCTTAAACTCTTCATTGACAGAAATGGTATATTGAAAAATGCTGAAGTAGTTGAATCCGCCGGGTTCGGTTTTGATGAGGCTGCCCTGAGGGCGGTGAGGAAGTCGGAGTATCTGCCTGCCATGGTTGGTGGCGAGGCAGTTGAATCCGAGGCGCTTCTGAGGGTGAGGTTCAGGCTTAAATGAAGGAGGAAGAATGATTCAGATATTCATCAAGGGCGGGGTCCTGATGTATCCTATCCTGCTCTGCTCGGTAATTGGCGTAGCTATTATAGCAAGCAAGATGATTGGTTACCGGAAGGTGCTGAGTGCGCTGGAGAGGCCTCCTGGTGAGGTGATCAAGGCGCCTCCCGGGATACTTGAAAGACTGGTTGCTGCAGTCGAGAGAGGTGCCGATGAACAGGAGCTTTCCGTTGTAGGAACTGCGATAGTGAGAGAAGTGGAAAAGGGATTGAGCTGGCTTGGGCTGATTGCGATGATCACTCCCCTGCTGGGCCTTACCGGTACAGTGCTGGGGATGATAAAGGCCTTCATGGTCCTTTCCAGAGACCCCGTGGTGAACCCGATGATGCTTGCCGGAGGGATCTGGGAGGCCCTCATAACCACTGCAGCGGGGCTCCTTGTGGCTATTCCGGTGCACCTGGGGCATCACTATCTTGAGAAGCAGGCTGACGAGATAGCCTTTCTTC
>WFTX01000279.1 GCA_015485235.1 Nitrospirota bacterium
ACTCTCGCAGGTATTTCAATAACATTCATTGATTCTAAAAGAGCTTTGTACTTCAAGTCAAATAGCTTCTCTCTGAGCTTCTTATCGCTGTGGCAGCAATGGTAGCAGCCATCAGAAACCGCTGCCAAAGCCGTAGACTTTCCGGGCAAGATGGGCATGTCTAATAGTCATGGCACCTGGCTCATGCCCCAATGGTTATTTCATGTTCAGGAGTCAGGATCACATTGCACCAGCCTTCTTGTAAAGACAAACCGGGGGACTGAAACATGTATATTTCCCCGGGAACCTTGCAACGTTACCATACTATCTGAAATATGGTAAAATTAAAATAAGGACGGGTTGATCCCTTAGAGGATTATACTCTATTGTTACAAAGGGGCAGGCGCTTACAGGATGGGTTCCTGTGTAATGCTTGAAGTGGGGGAAAACAATGGGGTCTTTAAGGAGAACATATCATCTCCTGTGTAAATCTTTGTATGGCAAGACCATTACCACGCTTTTTATCTTGTCTTCCATCCTGTCAGTCTATCTATACCTTGAATACCGTGCAGTAAACCATTTTGCAGGTGAGTCCACCAGTATAAACCTTGCAGGCCAGTTACGATACAAGGCCTTCAAGATAGGCTGGCTTCTACATCGTCTTGCAGAGACCGGGCATGTAAAAACACCGGGGAAAATTCAGGAAGACATTATCAATGAGACCAGGCATGAGGTTGAATCTTTTGATAACACCCTGAGCTATTTGAGGAATGGCTCTCCTTCACTTGCTCTCAAGCCTGTACATTATGAGGATGCACAGGCGAAACTCGACAGGATTAATGAAAAGTGGAATGAGAGTATAAAACCTGTCGTTTTGAGAGGGCTTGAGACGTCCGGGAGTGTTCCAGGAAAAAACATAAATTCAGCCATCAGTGAATATGATAGAGCATTACAGGCTTTCGTTACGTCTATTGACAGACTCGCAGGCCTGATTGTCAACAATCTTGAAACTGAGATAACCCGCTCGCTGAGAGGACACTTTTATATCTTCCTGATGATGCTTTTTTCCGGCCTGATCATTCTTTATACCACAAGAAAAAACCTGATCATCCCTATTCTGGAGCTGTCCAGAGCCACAAAAAGTCTTTCTGCAGGCAATTTGGATGCGAGGGTGAAGATAAAGACTGGCAATGAACTTGAGACTCTCGGCATGACATTCAACCAGATGGCAGACAAGATGAAAGAAATACTGGGAGAAAAAACAAAGCTCATAAAAAACCTTGAGGGCATTCAGAATGCAACGAAGGCTGTATTGTCGGATATTGATTATGAAACAGTTTTAAAGGAAGTAATCGATGAGGGCAGAAGGCTTCTGGATACCAGATATGCCGCAATCGGTATTCTTGACAGCGATGGTGATTACGAAGCGTTCTTTCAGGCTGGTCTGGAAGAAAAGGTCTGCAAGGATCTCATCAAGGCCTATGAATCTCCCCACGAAAAGGGACTTCTGAAATATCTCATCCGTGAAAAAAGCCCCCTGATACTCAACAATATCAGAGAGCATCCCGTATCTTCAGGCTTTCCAAATGGGCACCCTGAAATGAATACACTCCTCGGAGTCCCCATCCCTCTCAAGGATAAAGTTATCGGATGGCTCTATTTTTCACAGAAGAGAGGGGGAGGTATCTTCACTGAAGAGGATGAACTGCTGGCCCTCTCCTATGCATCAACCGTTGCCATGGTAATCAAAAACGCACGCCAGATAAAAGACCTCCAGGAGCGGAAAGAGGAGATCGAGACACTCACTATAGCATCTACTAACCTGATTAATCTTGACCATCGAGAGGGGGTTCATCAGAGGATATGTGAGATTGCCCTGGAGATCTTCAGACTGAAGATGGTATGGATGGGCCTTATTGACGAAGAAACACTTGAAATAAAACCGGACTTTTCTTCCGGTTATGCAGATGGCTACCTGAACAATCTGAAAATCCGCCTGGATGATTCCGAATACGCCCGGGGCCCTACCGCAAGGGCTGTAAAGAATAGGCAGCCGGTTGCGGTAAATGACATAGCGAACGATCAGGATTACAGCCCCTGGCGTGAGGCGGCCCTCAGACGGGGATACCGGGCCTCATTAGCTGTTCCCCTTATCTGTACAAGAGACAGGTGTGTGGGTGTACTTAATCTCTACAGCGACCAGAAGGGTTTCTTCAGCCAAGAAAGGATAAAGATCATACAGGCCTTTGCCAACCAGGCAGCCACAGTGATTGAGAATGTAAGGCTTGTGGAAAACCTGGATCAGATAGTTCAGAAAAGGACAGACGAGCTTGAGATGGCAAACCTTGAACTCCAGCAGTTAAACAAAGAACTCGATATGAGAAAACAGGAGGCAGAGGCAGCAACCATGATGGCAGAGAGTGCCAACAGGGCAAAGAGCGACTTCCTCGCCAATATGTCCCATGAACTCAGGACCCCTCTTAACGGGATACTCGGATTTTCGGAAATGCTCCTCATGGAGTCGGCCGGCCCCTTAACAGAAAAACAAAGGGAATATTTAAAGAACATTTATGAAAGCGGGGATCACCTTCTGGGTCTCATAAATGACGTGCTTGATCTGAGCAAGATAGAGGCAGGCGCGCTGGAACCTGAGTACTCTGATGTAGATGTCAGGTCACTTGCAGGTGAAAGCCTGCTTTTTATAAAGGAAAAGGCTTTGAAACACAGGATAACGCTGTCGGTTGACCTCCCGCCGGAAATCCCGGTGATTGAAGGTGACAGGAGACGCCTGAAGCAGGTAGTTGTGAACCTCCTCAGCAATGCGGTAAAGTTCACCCCTGACGGTGGAAGTATAACGGTGACTGCAAGGAAAATAAGGAAGAGCAGGTTGTACGATCAGAGAGATATAGATTGTCTGGAGTTCTCCGTGAAGGATACAGGGCCGGGCATCAGAGCCGAGGATATGGCAAGGCTCTTTCAACCCTTTCAGCAACTGGGCGATGCCTATAAAAAGCAGGAGGGTACCGGGCTTGGTCTCGCCCTTTGCAAGAAAATCATCGAGGCTCATGGAGGGGTTATCGATGTTGAAAGCGAATACGGCAGGGGGAGCAGGTTCTTTTTTATAATCCCCACAAGAAAAAGGACATCTACACATTATTCCTTGCAGAAAGGGACAGTTAATCCTCTGACAGGACTACTCTCATGTGAATCCCTGCTCAGGCACCTTGAGTGGATAGAGTCCTACCACAAACAGAAGGACCTGCAGTTCGGAATATTACGGATTGTCGTCCAAAATGTCTCAGAGGAAGAGGACTGGAGGGCTTTAGCCGACCTTCTGAAGAAAACAGTCAGAAAGCACGAAATAATAGGTCATGCCGCAGATAAGAATGAACTCCATATTATCGTACTGAATACAACCTCGCAGGAGATAGGCAATGTTGCTGAGAGATTCAGAAAGATACTCGAGGATTACAGTTATGAAATACACATCAGTTATGTAATATTTCCTGATGATGGTGATAATTTCTCAAGGCTCTTGGCCCGTCTGGAATCCATGAAAAAGGGGTAGGGGTAAATGAAGAAGATACTGGTCATAGAGGATAATCAGGCCAACCTTGAACTACTTCATGAAATACTCACTGCCGAAGGCTACCATGTTCTTCAGTCACAGAACGCAGAAGACGGGATAGAGGCTGCGAGACGGGAAGCCCCTGATCTGATACTGATGGATATACAGTTGCCCAGGATGAGCGGAGTTGAAGCACTCCGAGTACTTAAAGCGGATGAAAAGACCTCTAAAATAAAGGTGGTGGCCATTACCGCCTTTGCGATGAAAGGAGACAGGGAAAGGTTCCTCCGGGAAGGTTTTGACGGCTATATAGCAAAACCCTTCAGGTATAAGGAGATCATCGGGACCATAAAGGCATTCTCACAGCAGCAGGATCGGGATGCCTTTTCAGAAAAGCCCCGGAATCAGTGGAGGTCGGTATGAAAAAGGGACGGAAAAAAGTTGTCCTGGTTGTGGACGACGAGGAGAGAAACCGCAGGCTCCTTGTTGAGTACTGCAGGAGTCTTGGCTTCAAAACCTTTACAGCAGAAAACGGAATAGAGGCCTTGGGAATAGCCGGGCATGAGGCCATCGACCTGATTCTCATGGACGTAATGATGCCTGTGATGGACGGATTTGAAGCAACGGAGAGGTTAAAGTCCGATTCAAAAACACGCCATATCCCTGTAATTATGGTTACAGCCCTTGATTCGAGGGAAGACCGGTTGAAGGGCATATCTGCAGGGGCTGACGACTTGCTCACCAAACCCATAGATCTTGAGGAACTATCACTGAAGATGAGGAACAACCTCAAACTGAAGGAATACCATGACTTCCTCAGGAACCACAATATCCTTCTTGAAGAGCAGGTTGAAAAGAGGACCAGGCAACTCAAGGATACATTGAAGAACCTTGAAATCTCCCATAAAAAGATAAGATTCGGATACCTGGAAACTGTATACAGAATGACCCTTGCTTCAGAATACAAGGATGAAGAGACGGGAGCTCACATAAAACGGACAAGTTTTTACACAAAAGAACTTGCCAAGGCCCTCGGGATGTCTAAGGAGTTTGTGGATCACATATTCTACGCCTCGCCCATGCATGACATCGGCAAGGTTGGAATACCTGACAGCATACTGCTCAAGCCAGGCAAACTCACTTCCCGGGAATGGGAGACGATGAAAACCCATACAAGCATAGGCAAGAAGATACTGGGGGGGTCTCAGTCCCCCTTTCTGAAAATGGCAGAGGAGATCGCCATGTCACACCATGAGAGATGGGATGGAAGCGGGTATCCCGAGGGACTGAAGGGAGATGAAATCCCCCTTTCAAGCAGAATCATGAACATAGTGGATCAGTACGATGCCCTGAGAAGCCAGAGGCCCTATAAACCTGCCTTTGAACATGAGAGGGTGGTGGAAATCATCACCCGTGGCGACGGCAGGACTCTGCCCGCACACTTTGACCCACAGATTCTTGATGCTTTCAGGAGTCTGACGGAAAAGTTCAGGGAGATCTATGAGGCCTATCGTGATTAGAATGTTTATACAAGAATGCTTTCAACGGCATGAAGCAGCCGGTGCAGATTTATGGGACGGAAAATGAATTCATGTATCCCGAGTTTCTTGTATCTCAAGACCCTGTCCTTCTGCTCAAAGTTTGCAATGCCTATAACAGGAATATAGGCGTATCGGATATTGTCCCTTATTAACTGAAAACTCTCACCATCGTGTTCAGCTATTTCAACAATGATCAGATCCGGCGTTTCCCGCTCAAAGAATTCCCTGATATCCTCATCCCTGCAGACCATCACAGTATACGTTTCAGACTCAAGAAGAGATCTGATCATTTCTGCATCATCCTTCCTGACGTTGTAAAGAAGTATCTTCCTTGACATCGGCTCTTCAGCTTGCTCTTCAATCAGGAATTTCCTTGCAAGTGGGACAGAGGACAATACTTCATCAATGGTGGTTACACCTGTCCCCACCTTTTCCCATGCATCTTCAAAAAGCGAGATTGTGCCCTCCTCCTTGGCGATCTGAAGGAGCTCATCTTCCGTAAACTCTTTTGACATGAGTCTCCTTATGCGAATACTCATTCTCAGAAACTCGAATATCCCTATCCTTCCAGTGTACCCTGTAAAACTGCATGCCTTGCATCCCTTCCCCCTGTAATGCCTCTCAATATGGGGAAGATTATATCTCTCTATCCATTCAGGCGGGTCGGACTCCACCTTGCATGCAGGACAGATCTTTCTTATCAGTCTCTGTGCAAGTATCGCTGAGACTGATGATGTGACCAGAAAGGGCTCAAGGCCTATGTCTATGAGCCTGGTAATGGTAGAGACAGTATCGTTCGTATGAACTGTGCTCAGTACGAGATGGCCTGTCAGAGCTGCCCTGGTTGCTATTTCTGCCGTTTCCAGATCCCTGATCTCTCCAATCATTATCACATCGGGATCCTGCCTCAGTATTGACCTCAGGGCACTGGAGAAAGACAGGCCTATTGTCTCATTGACACCAACCTGGGTTATGCCCTCAAGAGAATACTCTACCGGGTCTTCAACGGTGATAATATTTTTTGTTTCAGAGCGTATCTGCTGCAAGATTGCATAAAGCGTGGTCGTCTTGCCGCTTCCCGTCGGCCCTGTAACCAACAGCATCCCCTGGGGCTGGGAGATGATCCTTTTCAGAGGGCGCAGCATATTTTCAGGCATTCCGAGCTCTTCAAGTGTAATCAGGCTGGTAGCTCGGTCAAGCAGTCGGATGACAACCTTTTCTCCGTATACCGAAGGCAGGGTGGAAACCCTCAGGTCCACTTTCTTGTCCTCAAGCTTTAATGTGCTTCTTCCATCCTGTGGAAGCCTTCTGTTCGTAATATCAAGATCTGATACTATCTTTATTCTGGAAACCACCGAATCCTGGATATGTTTAGGATATTTGAGGATGTTTTTCAGTTTTCCATCAATTCTGTAGCGGACTTGAACCACTCTCTCACTGGGTTCAATATGTATGTCACTCGCCCTTGACTTTACTGCATCAACAAGAATCATGGTAACCAGCTTTACAATGGGTGGAGCCTCGCTGAGTTTATATAAAGAACTTATGCTCACTTCCTGATTTTCCTCTGTCTCGGTCTCTTTCAGAATCTCCACCCCTTCGTAAGAGGGAATCTCTTTTAGCAGATCCCATGTCCTTTCACCGGAACCATAAGCCTTCTCTATGGCATCAAGGATATTTGACTCTGGGGAAACTGCCACATCGACCCGGAACCCGGAGTTGAAGGCTATCTCATCTATTGTCTGCCAATCAAGGGGATCAGCCATGGCAAGCAGGAGCCTTTTGCCTTTCCTCTCTATTGGAAGTACCACCTTCCTTTCCACTGTCTCCTTTGGTACTAAGGAGACAAGTTCCTCTGTTATCTCATAATTACGACAGTCAACAAGCGGAAGGGAAAGCTGTTTTGAAAGGGCCTCTGCTATTTTAATATCATCTGCAAAGCCAAGTTCTATCAGAATCTTACCAAGTCGTTTATGCTTGCCTTTCTGATATAACAGGGCCTTTTCCAGTTGTTTTTCAGTAATAAGGCCTGACTCTATCAGGACCTCTCCGATCTTTTTTTTCATTTTGTCATCCTCTCACAAAAAAGAGGTTTTTTCTTTCTTACCTTGAAGAAACAGGAAAGGATTCCTCATGGCAGATGAGGCAGAACTTCACACCCTGGGCCTGCCGGCGAAGATAGTTTTTCCTCTTACTGTTTGCAGAAGGAGGCGATGTATGGAAGGTATGACAGGTAATACAGAGTATGGTCCCGCCTTCACTGAGGGGCAGGTCTGCTGGAAGCTGCATGCTGGGGATGACTCCAAGAGGATGGGAAAATCCAGACATACCGGATTCATGGCACTCGTAACATATTCGATCTGACTGTTCCAGAAAGGTGTTAGCCTCACCGAAGAGAGGAAGTTTCCGGTGACAATCAAGGCACTTCATTTTCGTTATATCGTTGTGGATCGGCTGACCGCTGACGTTTGAGCACAACAAAGCCAGGATGATGATAAAAGGCACTGTCTGGATGAATTGTTTCATGTCTTCTTGTAGTTGATCTGTTTCATTAATGATTCTATTCCAGAAAGAATCATTTCATTTTTTATCGATACCTTGTCCCTGTCAGGAAAATATCTTTCCGCCTCTCTCACATGCATGTCTATCTTTTCAACTTCATCCCTGAGAGCTTTGAAAAGCTCTCTTCTCTTAACCACCATTTCATTCATTTCTTCAGCAAAGTCCTTGAATTCATCCTTGTACCGTAATGC
>WFTX01000280.1 GCA_015485235.1 Nitrospirota bacterium
CCCTCACTGTTGCAAGCATCTTCAGTCTCTTCGGAAAACTCGGCTTTGATACTGCTACCCTCCGCTTTGTGGCAGAACACAACGCCAGAGGCGAGAAGGATAAAATCGCAATTGTACTTAACAGGATCATGAAAATAGTGCTCCCTGCAGGCATCCTCCTTTCAGTGCTCATGTTTCTTTCTTCTCTGTCAAGAGGAATCTTGAATGTCCCCTTTTCAGGGAAATAAGATGTCCTGTTTTCAGGTAAAAAAATATCCATTAACTGGTTACTACTCACCTGTTTCCTCCATTATCACCCCCTTTGGGCTTATTTCTACCGGCATGCGTCCTCCAAGGAGACCTGCCTTCTTTTTCTCTCTCAGTCTGTAACTCTCTCCCTTGATGTTAAGAACCGTTGAGTGATGAAGAAGCCGGTCCAGTATCGCCGTTGCCAGCACTTGGTCCCCAAATATCTCTCCCCAGTCTGTAAAGCTCTTGTTTGAGGTGATTATCATACTGGCCTTTTCGTAACGTCTTGTTAATAAACGGAAAAACAGCCCTGACTCTTCCCTGCTCATTGGTAGATATCCCAGCTCATCTATTATCAGAACCCTGGGATACACAAGTTGCTGTAACTGTTTGTCTACCCTGTGTTCCATCTGGGCCTTCTTCAGACGGCTTATGAGTGTCTCAAGAGTTAGAAAAAGCACCTTGTGTCCTGCCTCCACTGCCTTTACTGCAAGCCCTATCGCCAGATGGGTCTTCCCTACCCCAGGGGGACCAAGAAGTATCACATTCTCAGCCCTTCCCACAAATCCGAGGCCACTGAGTTCCCTTATCACCCTCTTGTCTATACTCGGCTGAAATCCAAGGTCAAACTCCTCTATCGTCTTTATCCAGGGAAATCTCGCCATAGTTAGCCTCATCTGTATCCCTTTCTGGCTCCGACCCTGCCACTCCGCCCTCAATACCTCTGTGAGAAACTCCCTGTAGCCAAGATCCCTCTTTGAGGCATGCTCACAGAGACTGTCAAGGCTTACCATGAGGTGTTCCATCTTCATCTTTTCAAGCAGTCCTGCAAGCTCCATCATCCCGCCACCTCCTCATATTCCTTCAGAGCCCTTTGCTGTACCTGCATCGTCCTCTTCCACAATCCCTCATGATGCCACGGCACTTTGACCCAGCCTTCCTCTGAAGGCCTGAGTTGATGCTCGGCAATCTTACCTCCATCAGCTGCATATACCCTCAGTAATCCTTCATGGTTTATTCGTATAGCCACGGTCTGCCCACAGTATGCATCAGGTACACTGTAACGGTTGCCCCTTACCTCTATATAACCATCCCAGCCCACAATACGGTACTCACGGTAAGAGGTGTCGTATCTCCTCAGAGGAAGTGGCTGAAGTTTTTCCCTTTCGCGTTCAAACCTCTCTGATACTACCTCTTTTACAGTGCCATGCACCCGCTGGTCCGCTACCTCCTTAAGCCACTTCTCTGCAAGTGTATTCATATGTTCAAGGCTCTCAAAGCTCCGGTACATCTGGAAAAAGTTCCCCTTGATATAACCCACCATTCGCTCATCTTTGCCCTTTGTCCTTGCCCGATAGGGCCTGCACGCCCTCGGTGTAAATCCATAATGCCCTGCCAGGTCAAGAAACCTCTCGTTGTATACAACCTCCCCCCTGTGGCTGTGCGATACCACCGCTGCCCTTAGATTGTCTGTTAGCACCTCTCTGGTAACTCCTCCAAAATACTCAAAACTCCTTATTATCCCTTCATAGGTGTGCTCTGCATCCTGTGAATCAGTGCACCAGAAATGAAACCCCCTTGAGCATCCAAGGGTGTTGACCATGAAGTACACCTTGCTGCGCTGCCCTCCTACCTCTGTCCATGTCTGGCCCCAATCACTCTGCATCTGATGACCAGGTGGAGTTTCATACCTCACCGTCTCCCGACCCTGCCTTAATACTCGCTTGGGTTTGATGTATTTCCTGAGTATCGTTATCTCCCCTTCATATCCTGCCTCACAGATCTTACGGTATATCACCACTGCGTTCCATACCCCGTCCTTTAACAGCCCG
>WFTX01000281.1 GCA_015485235.1 Nitrospirota bacterium
CTCCATCAAGACCGGATTTAATGCGATGTTTTTTTTGAATCGTAAAGTGAGATGTCCTGTTCAGTTATAATGCATAGAGTTTAAGGTCACGGGGAGTTACTGTCGGTATCGCTGAAATCCGGTGCTCTCCTGAGGTCAGCCTGCTCCTGAATAAGGGTTGACGGTTTTACTAATGTAGGTATTAATAATTACACAGGGCTTAACCCTGTGAGGTTTGAAGCCATGACCTTTACATTGTTGAATGGCACTGTCGGTATCGCTGAATCTGGTACCCTCACCAGTACTGCCTGCAACCTGTCCATTGCTGTTGTAATTATTATGAGACAGTGAAAAAGGGGGATGACGATGGAATATCTGAGACTTTCAAGGAACAAAGAGGAAGAGATTATAGAGAGGGCCATAGAAGTGATGCTCGCCGGTGGTGTGGTTGCCTTTCCAACGGAGACCTTTTATGGCCTTGGTGTTCATTATGATAACCGTGAGGCCCTGGCCAGACTCTATGAACTCAAGAGACGTCCCTTTGAAAAGGCAATCCCAGTAATAATAGGCAAGAGAGAACAGGTTGAACTGCTGTCAGGGGATGTGCCGGAGGGTGCTGAAGGGCTGATGGATAAATACTGGCCCGGCCCGCTGACAATAGTCCTCCATGCAAGGGAGGGGCTCCAGGAGTTTCTCACTGCCGGATCCGGCAAGGTGGCTGTAAGGATACCGGGAGAGTCCTTTGCCCTGAGACTTGCGGAAAGGGCGGGATTTCCCTTTACGGCAACCAGCGCAAACCCTTCGGGAGTACCCCCTGCCCAGGAGGCGGTGGAGGTGCTCAAATACTTTGGGGAGGGCATTGAACTGATTGTGGACGGGGGAGCCACGCCCGGAGGGATGCCTTCCACCATTGTAGAGGTTACTCAGAAGGGCCTGATTATCCTGAGGAAGGGTGTCATCAGGAGCCCCTCTTTGAATGCCCCAATGACTCAGTGAGCAATGACGGCCTTCAGGCTATGGCTAAGGCTGAGATCAAGGTTGAGTAACCCTAAACGTTGCATAAACAGGCAGGGAGCCATTCCCTCAAGCCTCTCCGGAATCGATGAGATATTTCAGGATAAGCAGTAACGCAGGACTTGACCCCGGGTGGTATTCTGATTCAGGGGATGTCACCTTACGCTGAGGTATCGCTGGAAAGGCTTTCGGGCATAACTCCCCGCTATTTTCGAGCGATTTCAGGCAACTGTAAGGTAACTTTGTAACTGGGTACCCCGATATTCCAGTAACCAATATACCAGTAACCAGTAACCAATATTGTCTTTGTTTCCTGAAAAATAGTAGTATTAACATCATATGCAGCTTGAACGGAAGGGAAGGGTCCCGATATGATTCCCGTCTTTGAAGACAGAAGAGTGCTTAACGCAATAAACGGCCTTCTTGTTCTTTTTGTTTTCATTTCATTGCTTTTCCTGGTCAGGGGAGTTCTTTCCAGTGGGACTGCAGGCAGGATGTCACGCCCCGGGGAAGGGCAGGCCTCCTTTGATCCCGGTGAGAGGCAACCTGAATCCAAGGAAAGGTTCAACAGTGCCTCCTTTCTAAGAAGGAACCTCTTTGGGATTTCCGGAAAACCCCTCTCCGGACAGGCCGGGCCTCAACAGAAGGATGACATTAAACTCGTTGGAACGGTTGTTACAGGCAATGGAGGGGGATATGCCTTTTTTGCAGATTCTGAAGGGAAACAGACCGTTGTAAGGCAGGGGGAGAACCTTGCCCCAGAGGAGACAGTTTCGAGAGTGGAGCGGGATATAGTCGAGGTTACCGGAAGAAAAAGTTACAGGCTTCAGTTGATAGACATTAAGGATGTTTACAGGGAAAATGTCCGGGGCAGCAGAAGGGCAGCCGTGAAGAGGAGATACGCTTCAGCACGGGGGATACGCCGGACAGGCGAAGGTGAATACATAGTTGACAGACGGCAGGTTGAGGATGCCATAAATAACCCCCAGAGCCTCATGACCGATGCAAGGCTTCAGCCCCTTATCAAAGGCGGCAGGCAGGAGGGGTTTGTTCTCAAAGAGGTGAGGCGGAACGGGATTTATCACACCCTGGGGTTGAGAAACAACGACGTGCTTCTCAGGATAAACAACTATCCGATCACAGACCCCGAAGCGGCGCTCCAGGCCTTTACAGCCCTGAGGGGAGCTGATGAAATTGTCCTTAACATCAAGAGGAATGGCAGGAGAAAGACATTGAGGTACCATATAAGATGAATGATAAAAAAAGGGAGGTGATTATTCTGGATAACTGGAGGAGATGCGGGAAGGGCAGGATACTGATCCTGACGGTAATACTCCTGGTGTTTGTGTTTTCATTACTCTGCTCTGTTGACATATATGCCCGGAACGTAACGGGCATGAACGCAAAAGGGGCTGAATCCGGCCCTGGTGGGAAAGAGGATAAGGTTGCATTCAACTTTGTGGATGTCGAACTCCCGGTCCTCGCCAAGTTCGTAAGCGATCTTACAGGGAAGAACTTCATCTTCGATGATAGGTTCAAGGGAAAGATCACGATTATAGCCCCCTCAAAACTCAGCCTCTCCGATGCCTTCACCCTCTTCAGTTCCGTTCTCGAATTCAAGGGCTACACCCTGGTTCCATCCGGTGTGGATGCCTACAAGATTGTCAGGTCAGCCGATGCCAAGATGAAGGGGATTGACGTTGTTACAGGGGGATCTGCAGAAGGTGAATCCTATGTGGTCAGGCTTGTCCCGCTCCGTCACATCTCCTCTGAAGAGGCCCTTACCTTTCTCCGGCCTGTGATATCAAGGGACGGCCACATCTCCATGTTCAGATCCGGTAATATCCTCCTGATAATAGATACTTCAACTAATATAGAGAAGGTAATGAAGATTATAGAGAATATAGACAGACCGTCATCACTGGAGGCGCCGGAAATAGTCAGGCTGGATTACGCCTCTGCAGAAGAGGTAGCCAGGATCCTGAATGAGGGTGTGAAGGCAACCAAAAGTATATCAGTGGGAAAACCCCTTGCAGGCGCCCGGGGGTATGCTGTTCCGGATACGAGGCTCAATGCCGTCGTCCTCTTCGGGAAAAAACAGGTCAAGGAAGAGATGAAGAGGGTGATAAACCTCCTCGATATCCCCTCTTCCGGTGATCAGGGTAGGATCAATGTCTATTTCCTTGAAAATGCCGATGCTGAGGACCTTGCAAAGGTGCTTGAAGGCGTTGTAAAACAGACTAAAGCTGCGACAGGCAGAAAGAGAACCGTTACAGGAAGAGCTTCCGTTCCCTTCAGTTCTGACTCAAAGATTGTGATTACCGCTGACAAGGCCTCAAATGCCCTGATCATAGTTGCATCCCCATCGGACTACAAGGAACTCCTTGAGGTTATCAGGAAACTGGACAGGCGGCGGAGGCAGGTCTATGTCGAGGCCATGATAGTGGAGGCTTCCATTAACAGGCTTCTTGAGTTGGGTACGAAATGGCGGGCCGTTGTCACTCATAACGGGGAGCCAGTCTTTATAACCGGTGTCGGGGTGATTGACTCTACCTCCATCCTGAACATTGTGAGCGGACTGGCCGGTTTTACAGCAGGTGGTATGGGCAATTTCTTTGACATTCCCGTTTATACCGTGAACTCAGACGGCTCTACCACCACAACACCACTGACAATACCTGGTTTTGCCGCCCTCTTCAGTCTGAACCAGTTCAGGGGGGCAGTAAATGTTCTTTCCACACCGCAGATACTCACCTCTGACAATGAAGAGGCTGAGATCGTTGTGGGCGAGAATGTTCCTTTCATTACGAAGAGAGAGTCGGATCCCTCCAGAACCGTCTCGGTCTTCAGTTCCATCGAGAGAAAGGATGTGGGTATAACACTGAAGATAACCCCCCAGATAACTGAAGGGGATTACGTGAAACTCGATATTTACCAGGAGATTTCCGCTGTCAAGGAGGAGTCGAGTACTGCTGTGCTGATAAGTGTCGGGCCTACAACAACAAAGAGATCTACAAGTACCTCTGTGGTGGTGAAGGACAATCAGACAGTTGTCATCGGTGGACTGATGCAGGAGAAAGAGGGAAAGACCTATGAGAAGGTTCCCCTTCTTGGAGATATCCCCATTCTTGGATGGGCCTTCAGGAGTGAGAAGACGACGAAAGAGAAAACGAATCTTCTTGTTTTCCTTACCCCGCACATTATCAGGGATGATAACTCCATAAAGGGGATAACAGAGAAGAAAAGGGGCTTGCTGCGGGAGTCAATGAGGGTCCAGAAGGAAGAAACCATGCTCCAGAATGGTATGAGGGATGAGGGGGATTATGTGCCTGGGCAGTTGCTTGTGAGGTTCAAACCATATATGACTGAGGATGATGTAAAGGAACTGGTTGAGGGGCACGGCGGTAAGGTGATAAAGCACATTGAAAGCCTGGGTATATATCTCATAGAGGTGAGGAAAGATGAACCTCTCAAGGATGCCATTGAATATTACCGGGGTCTCCAGGAGGTGGACTATGCAGAACCGAACTACAGGGTCCGGATCCAGTGAAATGTCCGGTCCTCCCTTTGATATAGATATCAGCCTGCTCAGGGACCTTCCCCTTACGATTGCAAGGGCGAACATGTTCCTCCCGCTCCGTGTTATGGACGGAAGGCTACAGGGAGCGGTAAGCGGGGAAAACGGGGTGTTTGCCCTCCGCGAATTTGCCCTCTCCAGGGGGCTTGAGCCAGAGCCCCTCTGGCTGGATCGAGATTCCCTCCAGGAAGAGATAAACCGGGCCTATGGTCAGACCGGTTCGGCAGAGGACGTGATGGAGAGCATCACAGGTGAAGACCTCTCGAAGGTGGCCACAGAGTTTGAGTCCCCCCGGGACCTCCTTGAGCTTACCGATGAGGCCCCCATAATCAGGCTCATTAATGCCATACTGCAGCAGGCGGTGAAGGAGAGGGCTTCGGACATCCATATAGAACCCTATGAAAAAACCCTTGAGGTCAGGTTCAGGGTGGACGGGGTACTGAGGAAGGTACTCCAGCCACCGAGGATTATACATGAGGCACTCATCAGCAGGGTAAAGATCCTCTCAGATCTCGATATTGCAGAAAAACGGCTTCCCCAGGACGGGAGGATAAGGGTGGTTATAGCAGGCAGGGATATTGATATAAGGGTCTCAGTGGTTCCCACGGTCTTCGGTGAGAGGGCGGTCCTCAGGCTCCTTGACAGAAGACAGGGGCTTCTCGGGCTCGATGAGGTCGGGCTTGAGGAAAGGGACGTCCCTTTCATGGAGGGACTTCTGCAGCGGTCAAGCGGTATAATCCTTGTGACCGGACCTACGGGAAGCGGTAAGACAACCACCCTCTATGCCGCCCTGAACAGGATACAGAGGGAGGAGAGGAACATCATAACCGTTGAGGACCCGGTGGAATACCAGCTCAGAGGTGTAGGGCAGATACAGGTGAATCCGAGGATCGGTCTCACTTTTGCCCAGGGGCTGAGGTCGATCCTGAGGCAGGACCCTGACGTGATAATGGTAGGTGAGATACGTGACAGGGAGACTGCGGAGATAGCCATCCAGGCCTCCCTGACGGGCCACCTCGTCCTGAGCACACTTCATACCAATGATGCCTCCACTGCTGTCTCCAGGCTTGTTGAGATGGGGATAGAACCCTTCTTGGTCTCTTCGTCCCTGGTCTGTGTGATGGCACAGAGACTTGTAAGAACCATATGCCCCCATTGTAAAATGAAATATGAGCCGTCGGAGCTTGAGAAGGAGGTGCTTGGGAAGTCAGGGCAGGAGGCCAATAGACTCCATAGGGGTGAAGGATGCAGCCAATGCAATGATACGGGCTATCTCGGGAGGACCGGACTCTTCGAACTCCTTCAAGTGACCAATACTATACGGGAGATGATTAACAGGAGGGCCGACGCCCATGCAATCAGGGAGGTTGCCATGAGGGAAGGAATGAGGACGCTCAGGGATGATGGGCTCAGAAAGGTGGCCGATGGGATTACCACCCTTGAGGAGGTCCTCAGAGTGACCACTGTTTCCGAAGGAGGAGAGTCCGGAGGCTAAAACTGAACGTTGCAGAAACATAAGGTTTGGCAGGTGGCATTCCCTCACGGTTTTTTCAACGCAATATGGTGTAATTCCGGGGGTGTGCTCTGAATATGCATAGCGAGCCTATGCGAGCGAATGTGATTGAAAGATTTCCTTGCATATCGAAGATACCCTGTGTCTTGATACAGGGATCTTCCTATTTTTCATTATGAAGCGCCGGTCGTGTCTGAGCAGAGACAGTCTGTTATGGACGGAGCCTTAACAGGCCTGATCAGTTGTATAAATGGTTTTTGAGTAGAGAAGGCCGTTCGGTTTCCGCCGGGCCGACACAGGTCCGGAACGGACTCGTATCGAGGATGCGCTTACATGAACCACCATGTATTGATAATGAAAAATTCAGAGCACACCCCCGGATATAAGGCAGGGCAAGAAAACTCTGTGAGTGTAAGCCTTCTGCCTCATGTGAAGGATTTATGCAACATTAAGATTAAAGAAACTCATTATACTTCCGATAAATATTAATATATCAGGAGGTAAGAATGAGGGTAGTATCAGAGGGAATCGAGCCTGAAAGGTTTTTCAGACATTACATACTTAAGGTCTGTGATGAGAGCAAGGTCGATCCCAAAGAAAATTTCCTTCAGATCGAGTACCTCTCCAGGATGCTCTCCGGATTTGTTGATCCGGAGAAACACTACCAGGACTCCGGTGATATTGTCAGGGTAATTGATGTGCTGAAGAAGGAACTGGAGAGTGTCGAGATATCCATTGAATCATACAGGAGTGCTGCAGACAAGATCCTCT
Source organism: Nitrospirota bacterium (assembly GCA_015485235.1). Taxonomy (GTDB): domain Bacteria; phylum Nitrospirota; class Thermodesulfovibrionia; order Thermodesulfovibrionales; family JdFR-85; genus WFTX01. Next base: position 6,855 of record WFTX01000281.1, read on the forward strand.
TCTACCAGAGTTTCTATCCCGAGGCCTTCAGGAAGAGGATGATGAGTCACCGGTTCTACTCCCATGCAGCTAGGTCGTTTTACAGGATCGTAGGGGCCTACAAGATACCTGTCTGCGGGATGCTCTCCGAGGAGTATTCCTTCTGGACGTTCGTGCTGAAGTCAATTAAGAGGAGGTATCTATTCTGAGGCTCAGGTGGATTTTTTCCTGAAGTCCACCTTTACGACCTTCTCACTCTTACCTTCTGTTTCCTTCCGGGGTGAACGCTGCCCCCCGGCCTCCGGGGCTTCATACATGCATAGGAACTGGGTGTTGGCCTCAGGTGAGTAAACTCCGATTATATCCTCCTCAGGGATCAAGCAGTGTTCAGTAGTGGATCCGAAGACCAGTCTGGCATCAATCCCCCAGTCCTCCCACCGGAAGTTCATCCTGCTGTTGAAGACGAGGACCAGACCGTTTTCCTTTTCCTTGTCAAGGAATCCCCTCTTCCCGATCACCACGTCGTCAGAGTAACGGACAATTATGAATACCCGTCCCACGGTATTGAGGAGAGAGTAGAAAACCTCTTTCTTGAGCCTGTTGAGTTCGCTGCTGTAATCCATCTGTAATGATTCCCCGCCTTTTTCTCCTGGATATTTTACTAAAACCATTGCGAATAATGTCAGGTTGAGCCTGAGAATCAAGCATGTATCTGGCAGGTTCTACGTTGATACGTTCTGCCTTATATGTTCACGTCTGCCCCCTTTAATGCTCCTGTAAGGTGAAGAGAATCTGCTATAATTACGAAGTCATGATAAGAAAATCCCTTATCCAGAAGATATTCGACGCTGCCAACATGCAGAGGTGGAATGACAAGGTCAGGCCGGTGGAACTCCGTGAACTGGACAAGCAGGCCCACAAGATGATCATTGCCTACTTTCTTGGGAAGTTTGCCGAAGATGAGGAAGGGTTTGACTGGGTTGAGATAATAGAGGGAGGCATATTCGAGTTTCTCCAGCGGCTTGTGGTGACCGATCTCAAACCCCAGATTTTCAGCAGGATAAAGGAAGACAGGGACAAATACAGGCTCCTTAATGACTGGGTTTATGAACGGCTTGAATCCCTGATCTCGCCGGTCGGAGGGGAGTTCTGTGAGAGGTTCAGGGAGTATTTCTCGGGGGTGGATGATACCCTGAACAAACGGATCTTGAGTGCCGCCCATTTCTATGCAACGAAATGGGAGTTTGACATCATAGAAAGGGCGAACCCCGATGGTTATGAGATCCCTGAGATTAAACAGAATCTCCAGTCGATCCAGGAGAAATACTACGATCTTCGTGGTATCCAGCAACTGGCACTGTACTCGAGATTCAGGAACTTCATTGACCTCTGTGGCCAGCTCAGGTTCCAGTTGAGATGGAGCCATATCCACAGGGTTCCGAAGACATCCGTCTTGGGGCACATGCTGATCGTAGCCATGCTTTCGTACTTCTTCTCAATAGAGATAGGTGCCTGCCGCCGGAGGTGCATAAACAATTTCTTTACCGGTCTCTTTCACGACCTTCCTGAAGTCCTTACAAGGGATATAATTTCTCCTGTTAAAAAGTCCATAGAGGGCCTGACGGAGTTGATAAAGGAATATGAAAAGGAGCAGATGGAGAAGGAGGTGCTTGCACTGATCCCTGAGCAATGGCACCCCGAGATAAGGATGTTTACAGAGAATGAGTTCAGTAATATAGTCATACTGGATGGTAAGGTGATTGAGGCTGATCCCGGGGAGATCAATGAGGGATACAACCGGGAAGAATACAACCCCAGGGATGGGAGCATAATTGAGGCTACTGACCATCTGGCGGCCTTTGTGGAGGCCTATCTGGCCCTCAAGAACGGGATAGGCTCAGAGGAGCTGGAAGAGGCAAAGAACACTCTCAAGCAGAGGTACAGGAACGTAAATATCGGCGGTATCAACTTCGGAGGGATATACGCGGATTTTGAGTGAAGTATCCCCCCCTTCAGACAGAGGCAGACTCGATGATCTTCTTCACCTCTTCAGGCATGGCAGCAGTGAGGTTTCCTATCTTCTTCTTGATGAATGAGTTTGACATCATCAGCCTCATCGAGGTAATCATGTAGTTCTTCTTGAACTCATCTTTCTCATCCATCATCTCTGCATATTTGTTCATATAGAAGGCACGGTAGCAGTCTACTATGGCCTGATCCATCTCCTCGAGGCTCATCGCCCGGGGCTTGATAATCGGGTCGATCAGGTTATACTTTTTGTAATCAGTGACAGCGATGTAATCCTTCAACTCGTCATATATGTCCGAGTACGGCCAGGGTGCTATTGCAAGGAAATGGGCAAAGTCGGGGTTGAAGTCCATGGCGAGGCGGAGTGTCCGTTCTATGCTGTCCATGGTCTCCTCTGGAAAGCCCAGTATCATGGAGGTCTCCGTAATTATTCCAACCTCCCTGAGAAGCCGCAAGGCCTCCTTTGATTCCTCGATACTCAGGTCCTTCTTTATGAGATCAAGGCTTTCCTGTTCTGTGGCTTCTGTCCCGACATAGATATGAATGATCCCTGCCTTCTTGTACTTGTCAAGGATGTCACGGTCACGGATAATATCCTCCGCCCGTGTCTCCATCAGTATCTTCATCCCGAGGTCACGTTCTATTACAAGGTCGAGGTATCTCTCCCACCTCTCCCTGTCCGGAGAGGGATAGTCGTCAGTGAGAAGGACCACATCCACCCCGTGTACCCTTCTGAGGTGTTCCATCTCTGCCACGAGGTCTTCCGGTCTCCTGCCCCTCCAGGTCTTATGCCAGAACTTCTGCTGGGAACAGAAGGTGCATTCCTGGCTGCATCCCCTTGAGGTGCAGATCGCACCGAGTCTCGAGCCTGGAAGGATATAGTAGGTATAGTCATTCCAGTCAAGAAGATCCCATCCCATGGGGAGGGCATCGAAGGTTTCCATGAAGGGCCTGGGTGGGGTCGCTACTGGTCTGTCTCCATCCCTGTAAACAATCCCCTTTACACCGGAGAGGTCGGTCCCTGCATCAAGGGCATTCAGGAGTTCCACAAGGCTGATCTCTCCTTCCCCTCTGACAATAAAATCAATTGCACCTGTCCTGGAAAACATCTCTTCAAACATGAATGTAGCATGTATCCCGCCAAGGATGGTCTTTATGGAAGGGTCAATCTCCTTTGCAAGCTCAACCACCCTTATTGCATCAGGACAAGTGCATGTGATTACGGAGACGGCGACATAATCAGGCCGGGATTCCTCTATCTTCCTGCCTATCTCCTCATAGCCCACCTTTTTTGTCATGGCATCATAGATCTCTGCCTCGTAACCGGCTGCCCTTGCCGCACCGGCAAGATACACATAGTAAAGCGGCACCCAGCTCCCTGCTACTTCGACCACCCCTGCATGAAAGGGTGGGGTTATGAAGAG
>WFTX01000282.1 GCA_015485235.1 Nitrospirota bacterium
CCTCTGCAGTGGCCTGATCCCCCATATCGGGAAAGGCACTTTCGTCAGGAAGGGTGTGAAGGGCCTCTTCAGCCTCCTGGAGAAGCTGTTCCTTCTGCGCAAGCAACTGCTGTCTAATCCCCTGTATCCGCTCAAGCCGCTCCTTCTCTGCCACCTCATTGGCATCTTCGCGGCATTTAGTAGGCCTGGCATTCTTTTTTTTGGTCACTCTCTTCTTACTGGCTGCAGTTTTGGTCCCCTTCTTCCTGGTCGGCATATCAGACTCCTTATCTCTTTTCTTTGTTCCTGAAAACCTCAGTTAAAAGGATAGGAAAGATTACCAGAAGGGCACAGGAATAGTCAAGATATCAACGTAGTCCCTAAATTTCTGACAGGAAAAACATTCCGACACATAAGGGGCAGGAGGGCTTAGGGTTTGAGCGGTTTCAGGCAATCTATGATCTTCACCAGGAAGGTGAAGCAGATTGCCTGCCTCGGAAGCGGACAGGGATGTCCGCTGAGAATGAGCGGTAAAGCCAGTACCTTCCTGTCCATAATATTGACTGATAAGTCAAATGGCAAATTCGGGCGTAGTCAGTTCCTGACAAAAGTATAAGACAGGAACGGGGCAGGAAGCCTTAATTCCTGTTTATGGATTAAGAGGATTAATGGAAGGACATTTTATTTCAAGGGAATCCTCTTCCCTGTCCACTGTCTGAAAGGTTTATCACTGTCACAGTAGCTCCACCACCCTTTAAAGCTCATGTAATCCCCGTCAAAGGTAAACTCAGCCCGCCCCCAGTGAAGACTTCCGTCCCTGGAAGTACTACAGGTCTTGTCCGAGTCCTTTTCCACCCAGAATCCCTTCAGAACAAGACCTTCCGCAGTCATTAACAACCGACCCTGATCCTGCTGATATGTCCCCCTAACATTATTGCCATTCTGCTGGAGTGTCATGTTTCCTTCGTTTGTCTCCCAATACCCTGAGAAGGTGTCAGAACTGAACCTGTAGCGGACCAGATACTCACCATCATTGTTATACCAGCCATACCCATCCATTGTTCCAAGATAGAGCATACGGGCGGCCTCGGGTATCTTAACAGACGAACGTGTTGTCCCATTATAGTGATGAATAAAAAAGGCCTCTCCAAGGCGGGGCATCTCTTCAGATCCCTTTTTACCCTTTCCTGCACTTTTGTTTCTACCGATGAACACTCCTATCAGACTGTTTATCGGGGCTTTCAATGTGGAGACGCCGAAAGCGAGGTAGGCCTCATCTGGATTAACCTCCCAGTCTGCCCTGCACCCTGGACAATGGCCCACCTGCCCGGACACATCAAAGTGAATTTCCTTGGCACCAGCCGGAACAGCAACAGCAACAGGAGCCACCTTGGGCAGGGAGTCGCCGTACTTGGAAACACCACCATCCTCCAGTCCGGCAAGAAACAGACAGGCCGTACCAGGAACCTTAACAGAACCGGTCATCGCCGCTCCTGTCGACTTTTCCACGGCTCTGGAAAGGGCCGCCCTCAGAGCCGACGCGTTCCTGGCTGTAAAATATTCCCCGCCTGTACTGTCAGCCAGACACTGAAGTTGATTGATCCCTTTGTTTTTCGCCAGATCGAAGCCGATGACGTGAACAGTGAAATCAATTCCTTTTTTTTCAAGCTCCCTGGCTGCAGCACAGGGATCGGCATTACAGGTTTCCATCCCGTCCGAGATCAGGATCACCGTTGCCTTTTCCTCGTTAAACCGGAGATCTTCCGCTGCCTTCCTGACAGCCGCAGTAAGAGGGGTCTTCCCCTTGGGAACAACACTGTTCACAGCCTGCCTGAACCTCACAAGGTCCAGTTTTCCCGGCGGAATCAGGGTTTCAATGTCGTTACAGTCACCCTTTCTCCTGTGTCCATACACAACAAGGCCGATATTTTCATCTGCATCCAAGGACTTAAGGATATCATAAATCACTTCACGGGCGATCTCTATCTTGGTCCTGCCTTCAATCTGTTCCCACATGCTGCCTGAACCGTCAAGTATGAATATGACCGAGGCCTCGGCATGAGTGAAAAGAAATACGCCGGTCAGCATAATACAGCATACTATGAAACCTCTGAATGCCTTCTTCATTCATAACCTCCTTACAGAACCTGCTGAAACCTGAGAGGTAGATCGATACGATCTGAAATGCATTCTCTATGCGTGTCCAGGTGAAACTGCAAGAAACCCACCTCCGCTTTTCTGTGCGATCAGTCTCCTCTGAGGGTATCTACCTGGAAAACGGGAAAGGACAGGTCATCTGATGCCCTCAATCCCCCACATAGTGATATCAAGAGGGGGCAGGCTTTCAGCATACTGCACCTCTATCCTCACCCTGCCATCAAGGCGTCTCGGGATCCCGAGCCTCAGCACCCCCCTGCCAACCTTCCAGTCCATGATTCTCACGAACTTACCGCCGTTCAAATCCTCCTGGAGGGCTGGACTGAACTTCCCCTTTTCTTCAAACCTCAGGGGCTTGCCATAAAGCCTTATGAGGGTCTCTTTCATCTTTTCGTATGTCCTTGCTATGTCAGCAGGACGCCCTACATCATCTATGTCAACTATCAGGGAGGTCCTTTCCACAAGACCTCTGCTGTGTTCAATTACAAGTCTCTGCCTGTTGAAAATATCCCTGAATACCCGGGCCTCATATATGTAATAACCGGGGCCCTCCACCTTTCCAGCCATTCCTGCCTCTACTGTAATCTCAAGGGCCCTGTCAATACTAATCCCGGGCGTGAGGGTGGTGATAATCAGGCCTCCTGCCTCTGAAACAACCTCTTCCTCCTCTGTCTCTACCGTAGCAGCCTCTGCTGGCCTGTCAAAGAGGAACTTCCAGAAGAGTCCGACCCTCAGCGAATCCGTCCATCCCCCTGCACTTCCATCCCTGTATTCATCGGCGACCTCGAATCCAACCACATGCCGCCCCTTTGTATAGTTGTATGAAAAGGCGTTCCTCAGCGTCTTTACATCCTCTCCTGTAACAGATCTTCTGTCCTGGGAGCTATAGGACAGGGAATAGCTGATACTGTGACTCCCACGTTTAAGGAATGTACTGAAGGTGGGGAAAATGTCAAAACTGTCTCCTCCGCCATCGGTATACCTTATCCCTATACCGCCGGATGCCGTACCATTCAAACCCGCAAGCATGAGTGGATGGGTAAGGCCCAGAGTCACCTGGGAAGTCCATATATCTTCCAGCCCTGCTATGTGATTGTCCAGATTATTTATAAAGAATCCCACCCTTCCAAGCCACATACTTCCCAGGTTTTTCGTCAGATCCAAGTTCACTGTCCATGAATCCTGGTCAAGGGTCCTCTCGCGGTCGCTTACATTCTGAAGGGTTGCTGAGAGGTTCATGGCAATCCCCGCTGGCAGAGGTCCATGCAGATAGAACCCATATACGTCAGTATCAACAGGGTTGGCCAGTTCATAACCCGTTCTCGTCCTTTCGTACCTGAGCCTCGTTCCCAGGCCATTCCTGAAATCCCAGCCCAGATCCACTGCACCGGACTTTCTCCCGGGCCTGACCGCTGCCCCTGCAGGCTGATAGTCCTGTCCATATTGTTCGAAACGCAGCCTGTAACTGTATGGAAGCCGTCCTCTCCCTGAAATCTGGGCAAATATTGCCGTCTCGTCCCTGTCACTCCCGTTCAGGTTGTCACCGTTAAATTCCGTCAATTCAACTTCCATATCCACTGATTCATTCATAATATCAAAACCCTTTTCAAGGGCAAGGCCATAGGTGTAACTGCTCCTGTGTGGAAGTCCAGCCTCTTCATCTGAAGATCTGCTGTTGTGAATAACATTCAGGCTCCACCTTCCCCAGAACCTGTCTTCCACAAGATAGGAAAGTCCTGTTATAAAATCCTCCTTCAGGTCCAGATGCCGCCATTCAGGCTGTATGGCACCGCTCACCAGGAGTATTGAGTGGATCGTGTTTGTAGATACAACCGGCTGGAACTCCATCTGTACCCCCTTCAGGGTTACCTGGAATGTCCTGTAACTGAAATAGCCATAGATATCCCCTGCCTCCAGCCTTATCGGGACTATCCAGTCGCCCCGCTCATGAAATATATTCAGCCTCTCAAGTATAAGTCCGTTATCATGCCCCCTGTAACCGGAATCGTTCATCAACCCCACGGCCTGTATCCTCCAGAGCCTGTAGAGCCCCTCCCGTTTCGTCATATTTATGCTTAACTCATCATACCCCTGGATCCCTTCGAACCTGTATGGACTCTGGCTCTTGTTCCCTCTCACTTCGTAGTGATCAAACCTTAGAGTATTCTCACCGCTTATATGCCACCCGTCCGTTTCAGAGTTGCCGGCACCTGCCCATGCAAAAATCAAGACAAGCAATAAAAAAAAGATGAAGCACCGTTGCTCAGGCCTCTTGGGATACATCGGCACCTACTCCCCTTTCTTCACTTTTACCCTGACTATGTACTCGTTGGTCCCCTCAAGCCTCCGAAAGCCGTTATCCGGATCATTGTAAAGCACCTCTGTCTTTGCCGTTACCGAGACCGTGCTCACCACCACCTCCCCGGCATCCGTCTTCTCAATTCTCTGGTCCAGGGTCTGGATGGCCTGGATTGAGAGGATGTCCAGTCTTGCATCCCTCGGCACCTTTGTATTCATCGCATCCCGGAGCCTCTCCCTGTCGTAGAACTCCTTGCCCAGAACCTTCTGAATCTCGTTCCGGCTCCATGCCTTCACAATCTTTTTCATTGCATTTTCTACTACTTCCCGGCTCACGGGGATGAACTTCTTCATGGGTTTTGTGACTCCGGGGACCTTCTTTGAAGGAGCCGGGATGGGCCTTATCCTCCGGAACTCGGAGGCCTCGATCCCCTGGATCATCATAAGTATAAAGACCAGTATTATGACAGACATCCTGTTAATCACAATCCATCCTCCTCTGTCTATCTGGAGAACTGTTCAAAGCAACTGTTGGAGCCCTGGAAACAGGAAAGACCGAACAGGTTTCCTCCTATTATACTTATCTCACACCTGTGCCCGGCCTGCCCGAAGATCACAAGACTGCTAAATACCGAGATGGCATGCCTCCCAGTCGTATCTACCTTGAAATCCTGGGGCCCGTTGTCACCAAGTGGTGCAAGCGTGACCTTCTGTCCGCTTGCATTCAGAACCGTCGAGCCTATCCCGCATCCCCCGTCTCCGGAATAGGAGCCCTTCATGCCTATGAAATCATTAGCCTGCTTCTTCTCCGTACCGGTTCCCGTTACCGCTACAGATACGGTCGATGAGTCGGGATCGTTGCTCGATATATCAAGGTTTGAACTGAATACGGCCGGGATAGGCGGCCTGAAACCAACCGTGATACTGCAACTCCCTCCGGCCGGAAGACGCCTGCCGCTGCAACCGTCACTGTCAAGGCTGAAGGGTGATGCAGGCCCTGTTACAAAAGCGATAAGGTCCGCATTGCCCCTGTTCTCTACCCTGACCGTGCCCGTTGTCTTGCTGTCCACCTCCACTGTTCCCAGGTTCAGCCCTGAGGGTGTTATGTAAATGTCAGGCTCCTTCTTTACAGGCGGCTTCCCTCCGCCACCCTCACCGGGTGTGCCAGGCGTCGTTCCTGGCCCAGGCTTCTGTACCGTTTCCCCTCCTGTATTCAAGGGATTGTCCGGGTTAAAGGGATTGTTGCCGGTAAGGGGAATAACCTGTATCAGTTCAATCGCAGGCTGGATGCCAGGTAATGCCGCCCCCATTATTTTAAGCATGGTTCTGAACAGCAATTGCTGGTAGGTCTCTATAAACTGGCGTATAAAAATCTTTTGTAGTTCTGGGGTCAACTGGCTGTAAAGGTCGCTGAATTTCATTATCTCTTCTAACGTTAGTTCATCAGAAGCCCATTTTATGACAGCGAGAATGGCAATCTTTCTTACCATCTGCTCCGGGGATGACCTGAAGGGAAGGTTAAGGCCGGTCAGCATCGAGACAAGCCTTGCAGTAATATCATAGCTGACTGTTTCCAGAATCTCTTCAGAGAGGCTGTTCAGATTATCGAGTCTCTTTATGACATCATGAATCGCATCATCCGACGGAAACAGGCCTATGACTGCCGTTGCCACCTTATTCGAAATTTTCCCTTTCTTGTCGGTTGCCTTCTGCTTGCCATCACTTGATTTTTGCAGGTCGCCGCCATCACCTGATGACTCTGCCCCGCCGCCTCCTTCCTCAGCGTTGCAATTAAGGCGGATACAAGTTATGGCCGCTGCCTCGGCCTTTTCCATCTCTCCCCGGGCCTTCTTGATTCTCTGGAGGGCTTTCCGGGCTTGGGAGAGTTTTCTTTTCATCTGTTTCAAGTCTTTTCTGTGTTCTTTTATCGTCAGTATGTCTGCCTTGCCGGGTTGACCCAGAAGACCACCTGAAAGAATAAATATCTCCCTTTCGACGAACCTGATATTCCATTCCAGCTGGGGAATGTAAGTTTTTTCAACATACTCCACATTCCACCCGTTCTTGGCATCATCATACCTCTCCCCGGCCTTCCTCGCCTTCATTATGAGGTCCCGGCATTGAGGACAGCCCTTTACTCCCTTTAGGGACAGATCTTCCACTGTAAAATCCCTGTGTGTCTTCCTCTCAACGGTCTGGCAGTTCCGCTGGGCCTCTCTGAGGGCCCCCTTCCAGCATTTATCAGCCTTCTTCTGTTTCTCTTCATAGTCGCGCCGCAGGTTAAGATATTTGTAATACAATTCAAGCCACTGATCCTTTAAGGCTTTCTGAATCTTTGCTCTTTTCCTGATCAATGACTCGTCAGGCTGCTTTCCCAGCATCGCAAAGCCAACAACAATATTTCCTGTTTTTTCCTTGTAAGCTGACAGTTCGTCAAGTTTGGGATTGAGTCTGTCCGTTACAAACTCTACAAGTTTCTTGTTTGCATTCCTCGCCTCTTCTGATAAACTCCGGCACCTTTTTCTCCCACCGTTCTTCATTATTTTCTCATATTCCGCACGCACACAGTGGTTGGGAAAGTCAGGTATAAAGGCGGTCCCCGTGACAATAGACGCCCGTACTCTGTATGGTTTGACCTCAGCCCGGGTGACGGAGGGGTGGAGCAGAAGAAGCAGAAGGAATATCGGCAGGATTGTAATTGCATAGAAGCACGGAAAATACCACCGTGAGGAAATACTCATCGCTTTTCCCCTTTCTGGCAAAACAGTCTAACCTCGCCTGGGCAGGTCTTTTTAGGAAGGAGCGCCTCTGCCCTCAAATAAAGAGTATTACTTATTGGAGCCATTGTATCACAATTTATTTTCAATGTCAAGGATTAGAATTGCATCAGAGGATCGCGATATGAACGCTATGCATATTCAGATTTAGATTCGGGCCGGCTGCGTCAAGGAGACTTAACAGGTTTCAGTAAATAGAGAGTGGCACCCACTGTCCTCATTATGTGAAAATATAAGAATGGATTTTCTAAGAATCAGGAAAGCCGCACAAAACAACCTGAAGGGTATCTCACTTGATCTCCCTCACGACTCCTTCATAGCCATCACCGGCCTTTCTGGCTCGGGGAAATCTTCCCTTGCCTTTGATACCATCTTTGCAGAGGGGCAGTGGCGTTTCATAGAGTCCCTCTCAACCTATGCCCGCCTCTTCATGGAGAAGCTGGACAGACCTGACGTGGAGTCAATATCGAACATCCGGCCTGCCATAGCCCTGGAACAGAAAAACCCCGTCAAGGGGTCCCGCTCCACCGTGGGGACACTGACCGAACTGTATGACCTCTTCCGCCTCCTCTATGCAAGGGCTGCCAGGCCCTGCTGTCCTTCCTGCGGTGAACCGATAATCAGGTGGAGACCCGAACGAGTTTATTCCACTCTCCTTGAGCACCATAACGGGAAGAGAGCGGTAATAAGCTTTCTCTCACGAAAAGAACCCGAAGAACTTGTAAAGGACGGTTTTCTCCGTTTCTGGGATGGATCAAAAACAGGTGAGCTTGCTCCTGCCCGGCCTTTAAAGAAGGCTGAAATTACTGAAGTTGTAGCAGACCGGGTAAGACTGAAAGATGACCCACGGATCATGGACTCCCTTGAACTCGCCTTCAGGGAAGGAGAAGGAAAGGTATTCGTCCACATCTTCAGTGATGACAGTGGAAACGGCTCTGACGGCACCATTCTTGATCTCTGCTTCTCGGAGAGAAACGTCTGTGAAAAGTGCGATATTGAAATCCCTCCGCCATCCCCGCTTCTCTTCTCTTTCAATCACCCTGTAGGGGCCTGCCCTGAGTGCAAGGGCTTCGGGAATATACTCAAATACGACGAGTCCCTGATCATTCCGGATCAGGATCTATCCATCTCGGAAGGGGCGATCGAACCCTGGGAGAAACCGGCGGCCCGGTGGTGGAAGGAACAGTTTATCAAACACGCTCCAAAGGCCGGTTTTGATATTCATAAGCCCTACCGCATGCTCACACCTGACGAAAGGGAACTCCTCTTCAGAGGGGATCAAGGCATATACGGCATCGAAGACTTTTTTGAGGACCTTGACAGCCGGAGATACAAACTTCACGTGAGGGTCTTCCTCAGCCGTTACCGCTCAGCCGTAACCTGCTCGTCCTGTAACGGAAAAAGGCTCAGAAAGGAATCCCTTGCCTACAGACTTTCAGGCATGGATATAGCCGAACTCTCTTCCCTCTCCATAGAAGACCTCGAGGCCTTTTTCAGAGAAGTCTCTCTGACCTCAACAGAGCAGAAGATCACCGGAGAGGTCATAAGGCAGATCACATCCAGGATAGAGTTCCTGATGCGGGTGGGGCTGGGGTATCTTCCCCTTAACCGCCTCGGAAAGACCCTCTCAGGCGGAGAGTATCAGCGTGTAAACCTTGCCAACCAGATCGGTGCCCGCCTGACCGGAACACTCTATGTCCTTGACGAGCCCACTGTAGGGCTTCACGCAAGGGATACAAGACGGATATCAGAGATAATCCGGGAGATGGCGGAAGAGGGCAACACGATGATACTTGTAGAGCATGACAGGGACGTCATCTCGTCTGCAGACTGGGTTGTGGAGTTAGGTCCCGGCGGCGGACGGAAAGGGGGAGAAGTGATCTTTTCCGGTCCGATTGAAGAGTTCAGAGGCCTCGATACCCCCACTGCAAGGTATCTTCATGGAAAGGACAGGGAGGAACTCAACCTGATAAGACAGCGAAAGAGAAACATCTCAGCAAGGGCAAGGGAGCTGGTGCTTAAGGGTGCGGAGGGCAACAACCTGAAGAAGATCGACCTCGTCATCCCCCTTAATGCCTTCGTTGTAGTAACGGGTGTCTCCGGCTCGGGAAAGAGTTCCCTCATAGTGGATACACTCTACCGTGCCCTTTCAAGGCGGCTGAAGACCGAGACCGCCGTGCCGCTTCCGTACAAATCCCTTAAAGGCGTTGAACACATCAAGGCGGTGAAACTGATAGACCAGAAACCCATAGGCAAGACACCCCGCTCCAATCCCGCCACGTACCTGAAGGTCTTTGACCAGATAAGAAAACTCTTTGCAGACCAGCCCTATGCCCGGGCACACGGCTATGGACCAGGGTTTTTCTCATTCAACCTCCGGGGAGGGAGGTGTGAAAGGTGCAAGGGGGAGGGGTATGAAAAGCTGGAGATGTACTTCTTTGAAGACCTCTATATCCCCTGCGAAGAATGCCAGGGAAAGAGGTACGGCCCTGAAGCACTGAGGGTGACCTACCGGGGAAAGACCATTGCCGATGTCCTTTCCATGACAGTTGATGAGGCGGCAGCCTTCTTTGAGGACGAACCCTCCATAAGGTCGAGACTCTCCGTCATGCAGGAGATCTCCCTTGGATATCTGATACTGGGCCAGCCAGCCACATCACTTTCGGGAGGTGAGGCACAGCGGCTGAAGATATGCGCTGAACTGGGGAGTCAGAAGAGGAAAAACTTCTTCTACATACTGGATGAACCTACTGTGGGGCTCCACTACAGGGACCTCCTCTCCCTCCTCAGGATACTCAGAAGCCTTGTGGAAGAAGGTAATACAGTGGTGGTGATTGAACATAACCTCGATCTGATCAGCGTTTCCGACTGGGTGATAGACCTGGGCCCTGAAGGCGGCCCCGGAGGGGGCGAGATCATCTTTGCAGGCCCGCCGGAAAAACTCATTCAATTCAGCCGTTCCCATACCGGAAGGTTTCTGAGGGAAGTATATGGCTGAAGGAACCCCGCCTGACGGCGGGGTTCCTGGTGGTGTCGCTCCCGGCAGGAACTCCTAAGCCACTTCCACCTTTATCTCCTTCGGCTTTGCCTCCTCCTTCTTCGGGAGCACTATCTCAAGCACTCCATCCTTGAAGGTGGCCTTTGCCTTCTCACTGTCCACCTCCACCGGAAGGGGGATAGTCCTGGAAAAACTCCCGTAGGAGATCTCGGAGGCATAGAAGTCCTCCTCCTTCACCTCCTCTTTCCGTCTGGTCTCTCCCTTCAGGGTCAGGCTGTTTTCGGTAATCGTGAGATCGATATCCTTTTTCTCGACTCCCGGTAGTTCTGCTCTCAGGACGAGTTCGTTCTTCCGGTCATAAAGTTCAATGTTCGGGACCATCATACCACCTTCCAGGGCTCTGCCCCACCATCTCCGTC
>WFTX01000283.1 GCA_015485235.1 Nitrospirota bacterium
CGCAACAAAGGCCGTCAATGCCGTCTTTGACACCATCACCAAAACGCTCAAGAAGGGAAAGAGTGTCACTCTGGTGGGCTTCGGCACCTTCAGCGTTACAAAGACAAAGGCCAGAAAGGGCCGGAATCCGCAGACTGGAGAGACCATCAAGATCAAGGCAAAGAAGGTTCCTAAATTCAAGGCAGGTAAGGGGCTTAAAGACGCTATCGGGGGAAAGAAAAAATAACGGAGTTCTTTTCTTTCATCCATTCATAGAAGAAACCCCTTACAGTGAAGCCTGCTGTAAGGGGTTTTTTGTCACTCCAGAGTACGTCCGATGAAAGAGTTTCTCAACCTCATTTCAGAGCATCTCAACCTGAATGCAGCAATCATAGCAGCCGCCTTCATCCTCCTTGTAATCGGCAGGCTCCTCTTCAAAAAGGTAAAGATAAGCAGTGAGTACGACGATCTGATCGATGCATCAAGACTGCTGAACTGCAGTGAATACGATATCTTCCGGAGGGCCGGTAAAGAGTGGAACTTTTCAGAACACAAGACCGAAGAGGATTTCAAGCAGTACCTCTGGCACGGCGTGATTCCCCGTTATGTGAAGGAGTTCGTCTCCAGGGTCCTGAAGTCCGGCTGAAACACCGATTCTGCTTAAAAAATTTCAATCTTGACAAATCCCCGTCCAAAGACCTATACTTCTGAAACACCTTTCCGCACATGGAGTGTAGAGCCGCTTTAGTCGGAAGGGACGTTGCTTGTAAGATGAAAGACAGGGTATGGACGAGCATCTGACAGAACTCTACGAAGAGGCCAAACGGCTCTTTGATGAGGGGAAATACCACGAAGCAGAACCCCTCCTGAAAGAGGTCCACCAGAACAATCCCTCCTATGCGGATGTCCTCAACAGACTCGGGATCATTGCAAACCTGAAGGGAGAGATGAGAAAGGCGGCAGAGTATTTTGAAGAGGCACTCAGCATAAACCCGAAATACACTGAAGCCGCCCTGAACCTTGCCATCACCTATAATGATCTCGGTGAATTCAAGAAGGCCCAGGACGTCTTTTCCCTGGCAGCCCAGGTTGCCCATCCTGAACCAGGGATGTTAGACCCTTTTGCAGCAGGAAAACTCGCCAATGAACATTACCGGATAGGCAATATCTATCTCGATTTCGGGATGTATGAGGAGGCGATTGACGAGTACAGAAAGGCATTGAGACTCTCCTCAGGCTTTCCAGATGTTCATACAAAGTTGGGTATCGCCCTCAGGAACGTGGGGCGGTTCGAGGATGCCATAATCCACTTCAATGCCGCCAAGGAGATAAACCCCGGCTACGGCCAGGCCTGGGTCCAGCTCGGCCTCACCTACTACATGAAGGGACTCACCGGACTTGCCATCGAGGAATGGGAGACAGCCCTCCGCAAGAACCCCGACCTCAGGGATGCAAGAAACTACCTCCAGATTATCAGGAAAGAGGAACAGTAAGTCCCCATGCCTCAACCGGGGATCGACCGGAACATATTGAAAGACCAGCCCTCCATCCTCCGAATAAATGATCTCCACCTCCATCTCTTGAAGGAAAGCAAGCGTATCGAGATCCTCTCAGGAGTATCCTTCAGGATAAGGAAGGGAGAGGTCTTCGGGCTCGCCGGTGAGAGCGGATGCGGAAAGAGCCTGACCGCCCTCTCCATCATGGGCCTTCAACCAAAAAACATGATCACCGCCGGTGAGATATTCTTCAGGAAGGACTCTGACTCCGGGGTCGACCTCCTGAAGCTCAGTGACGAAGAACTCCGCAAGATCAGGGGAAGGGATATGGGGATGGTCTTTCAGGAACCCATGACCTCCCTCAATCCGGTCTTCACCATTGGAAGGCAGATAGGAGAGGTCTTCCAGATACATCAGGGGCTTTCCTACAGGGAGGCAAAACAGAAGGCCGTGGAACTCCTGAGATCAGTCATGATCCCTGAACCTGAGAAAAGGATTGACGATTTTCCCCATCAGTTCTCAGGGGGGATGAGACAGCGGGTGATGATTGCTATGGCCGTGGCCTGCTCACCCCGGCTTCTTATAGCCGATGAGCCCACCACCGCCCTTGACGTGACGATCCAGGCTGAGATAATCGACCTGCTCCAGGAGATCCGGGAGAAAGAGGGGATGGCCATTCTCTTTATCTCCCACGATCTCAAGTTGATCTCCGAGATTGCAGACAGGGTTGCCATCATGTATGCCGGAAGGATAGTGGAAGAGGCACCGGCAGAAGCCCTTTTCGGTAGCCCCATGCACCCATATACACAGGGGCTCCTGGACTCCCTTCCTGTATCAAGGGGAAAGCCCCTCAAGCCGATCCCCGGAACGGTCCCCCCGCCTGATGCCCTTCCCCGGGGTTGTGTCTTCGGGCCCCGGTGCCGGCTGAAGACGGCGGATTGCGAGGCATCAGAGCCTTCACTGACACAGGTCGGGAAAGACCATCTGGTCAGGTGCATTCGTGCTGAAGAGGGAGCAATCTGAAGATGATCAGGACCGAAGACCTCACAAAACAGTTCGTGACCGGCAAGGGGTTCCTGGGAAGAAAGAAAACTGTTACGGCAGTGGACAGGGTAAACATCACCATCACCAGAGGGAAGGTTACAGCCGTTGTGGGTGAGAGCGGATCGGGAAAATCCACACTGGCAAGACTCATCCTGAGACTCCTGCCTCCCACGTCTGGAAGGATCTACTATGATGGGACGGATATCACAACAAAGCGCTCGTCTGAGCTCAGAGAGTTCAGACGGAAGGTTCAGGTGATCTTTCAGGACCCCTTCGCCTCGCTGAACCCGAGAATGAACATAATGAGCATCCTCTCCGAACCACTCAAGATACACCGTATCATGCCCCGCGAACAGATAAAGGACTTTCTTGAGAGCCTTCTCGAATCCGTCGGTCTCTCCGCGGACGTCCTTAACCGCTACCCGCACGAGTTCAGCGGCGGACAGAGGCAGCGCATCTCCATTGCCAGGGCCCTTACACTCTCACCGGAACTGATAATTGCGGATGAGCCGCTCTCGTCACTTGATGTCTCCATCCAGGCCCAGATACTGAACCTTCTGAACAGCCTGAGGGAAGAAAAGGGAATATCATTCCTCTTTATCAGCCATGACCTGAACGTGGTCCGTTATTTCTCGGACTACATCTATGTAATGTATCTCGGGAGAGTGGTCGAGGCAGGCCTGAGCGACGTGATATTCGAAAACCCCGCCCATCCCTATACCCTGAGTCTGCTTGCAGCGGTCCCCGGGAGCGGGATGAGGAAGAAGGGGAGGCATCCGGCAGGAGAGCCTGACGGCCCCGTGCATGCCCAGGAGGGATGCCCATTCTATCCCCGCTGCCCTGAGAGGCTATCCATATGCAATACCAGAGCGCCGGAACTTATAGAAGGCTCCGGCCGCCTGGTCGCCTGTCACCTACAGCAGTAAGTTATTAGGTTATTGGTATATTGGTATATTGGTATATTGGTATATTGGTGTATTGGTGTATTAGTGTATTAGTGTATTAGGATATCAGGTTATTAA
>WFTX01000284.1 GCA_015485235.1 Nitrospirota bacterium
AAGTTACATCACCTGGGTGAACTGGCAGGCAACAAGGACTTTTGTGCCGGTAGGGACAAAACTGCGCGTTACCTATGCCGGAAGCAAGGCAACCCTTGTTGATGTCAAGACGGGCAAGAGTTATACCCTTGATATCGGTGCAGACGGAGAGGTCTATCTCAAAAAGTTTGTCACAAAAAGGCCTGTAAATATCAAGAAGTTTCCCAAAGATGTGCAGGCAAACATCAGAAAGGCCATAGCACGGGTAGGAATGACGAAAGAGCAGGTTTACATTGCCATGGGACCACCCTCATGGGCAGACGGAAAGACCAATACCATGACATATGAGGATATAATGGCTACCAACCTGTGGGTTTACAAGAGAAAGAGGTTTTCCAAAAACATAGGTGTGGAGTTTGATGCCAACACCGGAAGGGTGATCAGGACGGAAGGAATCTGGGGCAAGTAAAATTGCAGAACCTTACTGGGGAGCCCGTTTTTCTCAGAGAACATCCATGAAAAAGAGACTGCTACTGATTTCACCCCTTGCAAAGAGGAGCCTCCTTGGAGGGGATTTCTATTTCAGGCTGCCAGGGCTCGGACTACTGAAGGTTGCAGCCCTCACGCCGCCTGACTGGGATGTGCGTATTATTGACGAAAAGGTGGAGCCCCTTGACCTTTCCCTTGAGGCTGATCTCGTGGGCATCACAGCCATGACACCTGCAGTAAACCGGGCCTATGAGATAGCGGATGCCTTCAGGGAAAGGGGGATCAGGGTGGTGATGGGCGGAATGCATGTCTCCAAACTCCCTGATGAGGCACTCCAGCACTGTGACAGTGTGATTATAGGGGAGGCCGAGGGCCTCTGGCTGAGGGTCCTTGAGGATTTTTGTGAGGACAGGCTGGAAAAGATATACAGACACGACGGTGACTTCCCGTGCATAGAGGGGCTTCCCCTTCCTGACTGGACCCTTTACAGAGATAAGCGATATCTTCCGGTACACTTCATTGAGACCACAAGGGGATGTCCCCACAACTGTGACTTCTGCTCTGTTACCAACTCCTTTGGTGGACGGTTCCGAAACAGACCGGTTGACGAGGTGATAAGGGAAATAGAGAGCCTTGAACCCTTTGAGGGCAGGTTTACCCTGAAAAATGTGGTTTTCTTTGTGGATGATAATATAATCAGCAACAGGCGACATGCCAGGGAGCTCCTCCAGAGGATCACCCCTTACAACCTCAAATGGCTCGGCCAAGCATCGGTAAACATTGCAAGGGATGACGAACTGCTTGTGCTTTGCAGGAAAAGCGGCTGCATGGGTCTTCTGATAGGCTTTGAGACCCTTTCATCGGCCAACCTTGACAGCATGGGGAAGAAGTTCAACAAACCACAGCAGTACATTGATGTGGTCAGGAAGTTACACGACTACGGGATCGGTGTTGACGGCTCCTTTGTTTTTGGTTTTGACCATGATGACGAGGGGGTCTTTGACAGGACTGCGGAATTCATTATAAAGGCAAAACTGGACGTATGCTATTTCTCCATCCTAACGCCCTATCCGGGCACGAGGCTCCATGCAAGGATGGAAGAGGAGGGAAGGATAATAGACCGTGACTGGTCAAATTACAACACGAACAATGTTGTCTTCATGCCTAAATGCATGAAGCCGGAACGGCTCCTTGACGGTTTTCACCAGGTTTTGAAGGACTGTTTTTCCTACAGGTCCATTTTTAAAAGGCTGTGGGGCAACGGTACATACAAGAACTTCTTCTACCCCATGAACTTCGGGTTCAGACAGACCATGAAAAAGACCATAAAATACAAACAGAACTTCTCTTATGGGCAGAGTATTAATACTTGACGGGATGTGGAACAAATCTCTTGCGGCCGTAAGGTCCTTCGGCAGGAGGGGATTCTTTGTGGCCGCAGGGGAAAGGACAAGATTCTCAACTGCACTCTTTTCCCGGTTCTGCCAGAGACGTCTGGTGTACCCCTCCCCCCTTGAGAACCCTGAGGGATTTCTTGAATACCTTGAATCCGAACTGAAAAGATACCGGTATGACGCAATCTTTCCCATGGAACTCAGTACCCAGAGGATTGTGACCTCTGCAAAAGACCGTCTTTCCCGATACTGCAGGATTCCCTTTGCCGACCCTGACCTGATGGAGAAGATACATGACAAGGCATTCCTGATGAGGTATGCCAAAGAGAGGGGATTTGATGTCCCCGAAACCCATATCATTGAGGACCTGTCACAGATTGACGGTGTTGCCGGAAGTCTTCAATATCCGGTTGTTATCAAACCGAGACACAGTTCCGGTTCAAGAGGGATTGTGTATGTGAAAAACCGTGACGAATTTATTGATGCATACCTTGCGGTTCATGGGAAATACCCTTTTCCCATAATCCAGGAATATATTCCCCGGGGCGGGGATGCAATAGGGGTCTGTCTGCTTTTAAACTTTGACTCCAGGGTGCGGGCATCCTTTGTCTATAAGAGGCTAAGGGAATATCCCCTTGAAGGAGGCCCGAGCACACTGAGGGTGAGCATAAAAAGGGATGATTTGAAAGAAAAGGCCATCTCCCTCCTTGAAGGGCTGGGATGGAAGGGTGTCGCCCATGTGGAGTACAGGATTGACCCGAGAGACGGAAAGGCCAGACTTCTTGAGGTCAATCCCAGGTTCTGGGGCTCACTGAATCTGGCAATAGAGTCGGGGGTTGACTTCCCCTATCTGCTTTACAGGCTCGCCATGGACGGTGACATTACGCCTGTCCATGACTACAAAACAGGGGTAATGTGCAGGTGGCTTCTGCCGGGAGACCTGCTTCACTTTCTTGCAAATCCGGAGAGGTTTAAGTTAAACCCGGGGTTCCTTGACATGACAATAAAGGATGATATCATTTCCCTCAGGGACCCCCTTCCCCTGCTGGGCAGGATACTGTCCATATTTCCCTTCCTGTATCACAATGACCTGAGAGGTGTGTTACAGAGGTGAACAATGCCTTTACCGTTGACCTTGAAGACTGGTATCATGTCTGTAACGTTGAGGAACTGTCTGACCCATCCCTATGGGATTCCTATGAAAGCCGTGTCGTAAGGAATACCGAAACCGTGCTTGCCCTTCTCAGGGAATACAGAGTAAAAGCAACCTTTTTTGTCCTCGGATACATAGCGCACAAGGAACCGGGACTTATACGGACAATCAGGAAGGAAGGGCACGAAATTGCAACACACGGGTTTTATCACAGGAGGGTCTTTGAGATGACGGAGGATGAATTTGAGGAGGATATGGGCCGTTCCATTGAGATCATCTCCTCCATTACCGGAGAAAGGGTAATCGGCTTCAGGGCACCGGAATGGTCCATAAGAAAACACACCCCCTGGGCACTGGATATATTGCGGAAACTCGGGATATTGTATGATTCAAGCATGGTCCCCCTGACCCGCATGGGGGAGAGGGATTATCCCCTCTATCCCGTGAAGTTCAATACCCGATACGGCGATATATGGGAGTTCCCCCTTACAACCATGAGGCTCTTCCTGGAAAACTTACCCTTCACGGGTGGTTTGCCCCTCAGGATGACCCCCTACTTTTATATAGTTTCCAAGATTAAAATCATGAACAGAAAGGGCCATCCTGCCATTGTATACATTCATCCCTGGGAAATTGACAGCGAACGGCCGAAGATAGAACTGCCCCTCAGCAGGAGGTTCATGCACTACTTTAATCTGAAATCCACATCCCAAAAGATAAGGGGACTCCTTGAGCATCTGTCTTTCGCCCCTGTAAGGGATGTGCTGGGGATTACGGCATAATGGACGGATATTTTTTCAGGTCTCTGATTGTTACAATAGTTGTATATGTCATCATCGTAAGCCTTCTTGTGCTGTTTGTGCTTTTTACAGGGCTTAAAGGACTCTTTGCGATTACAGGGATTGTTGTATGTCTGCTTTTGTATTTCTATAAGGGCCCATAAATTATCGCATCTCCACTACCCGGAAGTATTTCAATCGCGTGAGCAAGCTAGTAAAATGATCTTCATAATTTTCCGAACTCAAATGCCTCAAGAAAACCAGCGGGACCGGTCAGAAACCGAAATCACAATGTAAGTTGCAGAGGTTTGAGGTGTCAAGGACTTGAAATACAAGGAGATGCTAAAATAACTGCTTAGAGAGGCATATCACATGAGAAAGAGGGTCGTTGTAACAGGCATGGGAATAATCACAGCCCATGGCGTGGGCAGGGAGATTAACTGGGAAAAGACACGCCAGGGACAGAGCAGCATCGGGGAGATTGCATCCTTTGATGCCACACGATACAGGGGCAGATACGGTGCCGAGGCATGGAACTTCCATGAGACAGAGCTGCAGAATCTGAGAAAAACAAGAACGGACAGGGCAACCCATCTCCTTGTTCACACCGTACGTGAGGCATTAGAGCAGTCTGGCCTCCTCGAGGGCCTTCGGGGCAAGAATGTATTTCTTTCCCTTGGAACCACCCTCGGGGGAATGCTCTCGGGAGAGGCATTTCACAGGGAGGTGATTGAAAAGGGGCCTGAACATGCAAGGCTCACACTGGTGCTTGATTATCTTGCCCACTACCAGGCAATCAACCTCTTCAGGGAACTGGAACTGAGGGGAGAGTATGCAGTCTTTTCAGATGCCTGCGCCTCGGGGACAAACGCAATCGGCCACGCCTTTCACCGCATTGCCTCGGGTGAGTATGATGTGGCAATATGTGGTGGCTATGATACAATGAGTGAGTTTACCTTTGCAGGGTTTAATTCCCTCCTGGCGGTCACTCCTGCTCTTTGCAGACCCTTTGACAGGGAACGGGACGGACTTGTCCTCGGAGAAGGAGCAGGAATTCTGGTTCTGGAGGAATCAGAACATGCCCTGAAAAGGGGAGCACCTGTATTCTGCGAGATAAAAGGCTACGGAGCGGCATCCGATGCAAACCATATGACAAGTCCCGACCCTTCCGGCA
>WFTX01000285.1 GCA_015485235.1 Nitrospirota bacterium
GAACCTACGAATCAACGAAATCAACCAAATAAACAAGACCAACGAGATAAACGCAATTAACCCAGAACCTTGATCGCCACCCTCCGGTGGCGGGGTCCGTCGAACTCGCAGAAGAATATGGACTGCCAGGTCCCCAGAAGGAGCTTCCCCTTTTCCACAAAGACATATGCCGAGGCTCCGACGAGGCTTGATTTGATGTGGGCGTCGGAGTTTCCCTCCATGTGGGCATAACCACCGTCACGGGGAATCAGTTGTGAGAGTGTCTTGATTATGTCCCTCCTCACGGAGGGGTCCGCACCTTCGTTGATCGTGACCGCTCCGGTTGTATGGGGCACAAAGAGATAGCAGACCCCTTCCTCGAGCCCGATTTCCGCAATGACCTCCTGGACGTCAGCCGTGATATCGACCAGTTCCGTCCGGGCCGATGTCCGGACATTGATATACCTTACCATCCTTCCTCCTTCATTTCTCCTTCAAGGTTGCATAACTTCATCTCTTCTCGGCAGGGAGTGTGCCGTCATGGTGCCTTCCGGCAAGACCTTTCCGCGCCATGCACTGCCTCAGAGTCGTCCTCTCCTGAAACCTATCTGCAGAAAACTACTCATCCTTGTCTCGAGAAGACAAGCGGGAATGCCAATAATCCCCTTGCGTTGGAAGGCCCGTGAGGGCATGCCCCATGCCGGCTTCCGATTTATGCAACATCAGGACTCAGTCAAGTATTATATTATAGAAATTCTCATCTCTTACCTCAAGCTCCACCCTCAATGCAAAAACGGGGAGGGGAAACTCATCGTTTAAAAACACCCTCATCCTCACAATGTCCTTCTCAGTGGTTATTATGATCTCCGAAGAGGACCTCTCCGCCCGCCGGAGAATCCTCTCCATATCGGCAAGGGAATAGGAATGGTGATCCCTGAAGGAGATCTCCCCTGAGACATCTATCCCTCCGTTCCTGAGCGTATCCAGGAATTTGCGGTGGGAACCGATGGCGGATACCGCATAGGCCTTTCTGCCTGAGATCTCATCAAGAGAGAGCAGCTTCCCTTTGGGAGGGACGATCCCGGCAACCCTGTACCGGGCATAGAAGAACTTTACATCAGGACAATAGGCCCTGATCTGCTCTTCATGGGCGGGGTTCTCCCCCTCGGCATTGGTAAAGACCACCATGTCCGCCCTCCTGAGTTCCTTCACAGGTTCCCGGAGGTTTCCAAGGGGAAGAAGCCTCCCTCTGCCGAAAGGCCTCCCGGCATCCATGGTGACTATATCAAGGTCCCGCTCCACAGGCCAGTGCTGGAATCCGTCATCAAGGATGAAGAGGTCGACCTCGCCTGCCACAAGGCTCCCCCTGTAGCGGTTACTGTCCTTGACTATCCAGACCCCCTTCAGCCTCTCAGCCATCATGAAGGGCTCGTCCCCCGCCTCTTCCCAGTCAACGATCGGGCCGGAGCCGGTGCTCACAATTGCAGACTCAGGCCCCTTGCTCCCGTATCCTCTTGTAAGAATACAGACCCTCAGCCCTCTCCTTGAGGCCTCTTCTGCGAGTGAGATTACAAGTGGTGTCTTTCCCGTCCCTCCGAGTGTGATGTTTCCGACACTCACCGTTTTTGCAGACAAGGCCCTCCTCCGTGATGAACGGAGATAGCGGTCCAGCCTGTAACCTGCGTAGTATAAGTATTCTAAAGGTGTCATATCATAAAAGCCCCGTTCCCTTAAATCTCTTCCGGACTTCCATAATTATAACACTACCCCTTATAATAGTTACGCATCTTATTCCCACTCCCTTGTTATCAATAGAAGATTATCAATAACAGAGAGGATTTCAGATATGACAAAGTTGGAAGAGTTCCTGAAGGAGCCCCTCATAGCCTATTTCTCCATGGAGATAGGACTGTCCACGGACATACCCACATACAGCGGCGGCCTGGGTGTGCTGGCAGGAGACACCATAAGGTCGGCGGCAGACCTCAAGCTCCCCCTCGTGGGGGTTACGCTCCTCACAAAGAAGGGATACTTTCATCAGGAGATAGATGAGACGGGCCAGCAGATAGAATCCCCCGATGAATGGAATCCCTGGGAATACATGAAAATTCTCCCTGAACGGGCCCAGGTGGTTATTGAAGGCCGCGAGGTTGAGATAGCTGCCTGGCTCTATATCCAGGAGAGTATTACTGGAGGAAAGGTTCCGATCCTCTTTCTTGACACCGATCTGGAGGAAAATCAGCCTGAAGACAGGGGGATAACCCATTTTCTCTATGGCGGGGACGCTTCATACCGGCTCAAGCAGGAGATAGTGCTCGGGATCGGTGGAGTCCGGATGCTTGACCGCCTCGGCTTCGATATCAAGAAATATCATATGAACGAAGGCCACTCAAGCCTCCTCATACTGGAACTCCTCAGGAGATACAAGAGGGATATCGAGGAGGTCTGGGATGAAAAACTCGTCTGGGACCTCGACAGGGTCCGGAGGCTCTGCGTCTTCACAACCCATACCCCTGTGGAGGCGGGCCATGACAAGTTCCCCTATGACCTTGTTGAACGGACAATCAGTGATCTCGTCCCCCTTGAGGTAATAAAGGAGTTCGGCGGAGAGGAGCATCTGAACATGACCCACCTTGCCCTGAACCTGAGCCACTATATAAACGGTGTGGCAAAGAAACACCGGGAAGTCTCCCAGAACATGTTCCCGGGATACGAGATTCATGCAATAACCAACGGAGTTCACTCCTACACCTGGACATCGGAGCCTTTCAAGAGGCTCTATGACCACTACCTTCCCGGCTGGGCGAACGAGCCTGAGATCTTTGTGAGGGTGGGAAAGATTCCTGACGAAGAGATCTGGAAGGCCCACATGGAGGCAAAGAGAGAGTTGATCTCGCTGATCCAGAGCGATACCGGTATCCAGATGGATGAGGGGCTCCTTACCATAGGATTTGCCCGACGGGCCACTGCCTACAAGAGGGCCGACCTCCTGTTTACAGATATTGAACGGCTCCTCAGGATAGGGGAAGGGAAGATCCAGATTGTCTATGCCGGCAAGGCCCACCCCAGGGACAACCCGGGCAAGGAACTGATAAAACGGATCATCCAGATCAGCCGGGAACTGGACGGCAGGCTGAAGATCGCCTATCTGAAGAACTACAACATGGACCTTGCCCTGAAGATCGTGGCCGGTGTGGATGTCTGGCTGAACACCCCCATGAGGCCCTATGAGGCCTCGGGGACGTCCGGAATGAAGGCGGCCCATAACGGAGTGCTGAACTTCAGCGTACTGGACGGCTGGTGGATTGAGGGGCATATCGAGGGTTACACGGGGTGGTCAATCGGCCCGCCGCCCGACGTGGAGGCCGATCCCGCAAAGGATGCAGAGGACCTGTACAACAAACTTGAGAATGTGGTGCTCCCGACATTCTACAATGACAGGCATACCTGGGTCAGGATGATGCAGAACGCCATCGGGAAGGTGGCCTACTATTTCAACTCCCACAGGATGATGCGGCGGTATGTGACCGAGGCCTATATAAGGGATTAGGTACAGGGGCCGGACAGGGGTCTCCTGCCGCCGGAGAAATATTGAATTATCATCCCGCCAAATGGTATCATATTGCCTCTGTATCACCTTTCATAACACCTTTCATGACTGATAAATCTGGAGAATACTGATATGACTGAAGTCTTGCCATTCAGAGGAGTCCTGTATAACCGGGAGCGTTTCAGTGGTGACGATGTGGTCTCCCCGCCATACGACATCATCACTCCTGAGATGAAGGAAACCCTGTACAGCAAGAGCCCCTACAACTTCGTGAGGATCGATTTCGGGAAGGACCTCCCCGGTGATAACGACGAAGAAAACCGTTACAGCCGTTCCCGAATGTTCTTCAGGAAATGGCTCGAAGAAGGGGTGCTGCTTCAGTCTGAAAAACCCTGTTTCTATTTAGGAGAGGTCCGGTACAACCTGAGAGGACAGGACAAGGTGATGAGAGGGCTCTTCGGGAGGGTCAGGATAACAGACCTCTGTGAAGGGGTTTATCCCCATGAGGAAACCCACTCCAAGCCGAAGGCGGACAGGCTCAACCTGATGCGTGCCTGTAATGCAAACCTGAGCCCCATCTTCTCTGTATATAATTCTCCCGAGGTAAAAAGCGGGGAACTCTTCAACCGGATCTCCGACAGTCCACCCTATCTTGAGGCCCGGGACCCTGACGGGGCTATCCACAGGCTCTGGGTGATAGAGGACCAGAAGGATATAGACTACCTGAGGGAAAAACTCTCTGATATAGCCATCTATATAGCCGACGGCCATCACAGATACGAGACCGCCCTGGACTTCAGAAACGAAATGATAAAAAAGAACCCCGCCCACACCGGAGAGGAACCCTACAACTTCGTACTCATGTACCTTGTGAATATCCCCGACGGCGGTCTTTCCATCCTGCCCACTCACCGGCTTCTGAGGGGCCTCTCTCTTGAGGGACCGGATCCTGAGGAGGCAGTGCTCAAACGGATAAAAGACCACTTCGAGATAAGGAGACTGGATGACCCCGCAGGAATTATAGAGGAGATTGAGGCTCAGGAGCATGCAATCGGGCTATTTCTGAACGGCCTGGAGTACGGCTTTGTTCTAAGGCACAACGGAGCCGACCTCCCTGACATCCCCCCTCCTCTCAGAAAACTGGATGTGACCGTACTTCACGAACTGATTATAGGGGAACTCTTCCCCTCATCGGAACTCGCCTTTGAAATGGACCCTGAGTTGACCCTCCGGAAGGTAAAAGGCGGAGAGTATCAGGCTGCCTTCTTCCTGAGGCCTACCAGTCTGGAAGAGGTGGAAAGGGTATCCCTTGAATGCCTCCGGATGCCGCCCAAGTCCACCTACTTCTATCCAAAGGTCCTGACGGGGCTGGTGATCCACAGACTTGACATTGAATAACTGGTGGAGTTAATCTTTGTTCATGCATACAGGCTGTTTCAGATATAAAAATTCTCTTTTTCAAGGAGGTCAGCATGGCAGTTAAAGTAGGCATCAACGGGTTTGGCAGGATTGGGAGGAACTTCTTCAGGGCATCCATGAAACAGGAAGACTTTGAGATTGTCGCCATCAACGACCTCACTGATGCCCGCACGCTCGCCCACCTTCTGAAATACGACTCTGTCCACGGGATCTTCGACGCCGAGGTATCCGCCACTGATGATACCCTCACGGTGAATGGAAGAGAGATCCGCGTAACGGCAATTACCGACCCTGCAAAGCTCCCCTGGGGAGAGATGGGGGTGGAGTTCGTTATTGAATCCACCGGCATATTCCGGGACAGGGAGTCGGCATCAAAGCACAGGGAGGCCGGAGCTGAGTGGGTTATTATTTCGGCGCCGGGCAAGGACCCGGACATTACCGTCTGTCTCGGTGTAAATGAGGCATCCCTCGATCCAGACTCACACAAAATCATCTCTAATGCATCCTGCACGACCAACTGTCTCTCTCCGGTTGCCAAGGTCATTAACAACGAGTTCGGGATCCAGAGGGGCCTGATGACTACAATCCACTCCTATACCAATGACCAGCGGATACTCGATCTTCCCCACAAGGACCTGAGAAGGGCCAGGGCTGCGGCCATGAACATGATCCCCACAACAACGGGTGCTGCAAAGGCGGTCGGGCTGGTTCTTCCTGAACTCAAGGGGAAACTCGACGGCATGGCCATAAGGGTTCCAACCCCTAACGTCTCAGTCGTGGACCTGGTGGCAGAGATCTCGAAGGATGCCACGGCCGAGGAGGTCAACGCTGCACTGAAGGCTGCATCAGAGGGACCGATGAAGGGGATCATGGCCTACTCAGAAGCCCCTCTTGTATCAATGGACCTGAACGGGAACGACCACTCTTCAATTGTTGATGCAACTATCACCAAGGTGATTGATAAGCGGATGGTAAAGGTGCTTGCCTGGTATGACAACGAGTGGGGCTACAGCAGCAGGCTCCGTGACCTGATCCAGTTCATCATGAAAAAGAGATAGAACTTACCACCGGAAGGAGGCAAACATGGTTGGCGGAACGAATCCTGCTCCCATCAAGGATGTACTGGGAAAACTCACAGTTGAGGATCTTGATCTTCAGAACAAGAGGGTATTCATACGTGTGGACTTCAATGTCCCCCTTGATGAGAATCTCAACATAACCGATGACCGGCGGATACGCTCCGCCCTGCCCACAATAAATTATGCCATAGATGAGGGAGCCAAGGTCATACTCGCCTCCCATCTCGGCCGGCCCAAGGGCAAGCCCGATCCACGGTACAGCCTGGCCCCTGTGGCCAAAAGACTGAAAAGGCTCCTGAACAAGGAGGTCATCTTCTCCCCGGACTGTGTTGGCCCCCAGGTGAGAAATCTGATCGAAAAGATGCAACCCGGTGATGTAGTGGTACTGGAGAATCTCAGGTTCCATGAAGGAGAGGAGAAGAATGACGAGGTCTTTGCCCGGAACCTTGCTGATCTGGCGGATTTTTATATAAATGATGCCTTTGGAACGGCACACCGGAGCCATGCATCCATTGTGGGAATACCTAAGTTCCTTCCCGCTGCAGCGGGGTTTCTCTTGAAGAAGGAGATAGAGTACCTGAAGGGGGTGGTGAACAACCCGGTGCGGCCCTTTGTGGCGATCCTCGGCGGGGCCAAGGTCTCGGGAAAGATCGGTGTCCTTGAGAACCTTGAGGCCAATGTAGACAAGGTCCTCATAGGCGGTGGAATGGCCTACACTTTCATAAAGGCGATGGGTTACGAGGTGGGAGACTCCCTCGTGGAAGACAATATGCTCGAGACAGCACAGAGGATAAGAAAGAGCCTGAAGGAACGGGGGGTGAAGTTCTACCTTCCTGTGGACTGCGTAATAGCCCATGATCTTGAGCCGGGCTCGGAGACAAAGATAGTCCCTACACTGGAGATCCCTCCGGGATGGAAGGCCCTTGATATCGGGCCTGCATCGGCAAAGCTTTTTGACGAGGCCCTCCATAACGCCAAGACCATCCTCTGGAACGGCCCCATGGGTGTCTTTGAGGTGGATGCCTTCTCCAGGGGAACCTTTGCCGTCGCTCGCTCCGTGGCCGACGCCTATGCCCTGACGATAGTGGGCGGAGGAGACACGGACCTCGCCGTTCACCGGGCGGGCGTCTCCGACAGCATCTCCTTCATCTCCACAGGTGGAGGGGCAACACTCCAGTTGCTCGAGGGCAAGGAGCTTCCGGGCATTGCCGCCCTTACGGACAAAGAGTAAGCCCAACAACCAGATTTTCTTAATAACTATATAACACTATATAACAAACAAAGGAGAAGGGGCTCAGCCGAGCCCCTTCTCCTTTTCTCAACATGCCAACGGCATGCATAAACTTAACCCGTTCAACCGGACTTGGCTGGCTTTTTCTCAGGCTCTTCGCTGGTACTCCCGGTACCTTTCTTTTCACCGGTTCAGCCGGACTGTCCGGGCTTTTCCTCAGGCTGTTCTTCCTCAACAGCCTCCTTTGCCTTTTCTTCTTCCTCTTCGGTACTTACAGTACCTTTCTTCTCGCCAGTTCAGCCGGACTGAGCCGGTTTTACCTCCTCAGCGCTCCCGGCGCCCGCTTTCCCGGTTCAGCCGGTCTGCGCCGGTTTCTGCTCCGCCGCGGCAATGGAAGGGAGCACGGCTCCGCTCCCGGCGATGAGAGTAAAGATACTGATACCGGAAAGGATCTTCCTGATTTCCTCCTTTGTCATCAACTCCTCCTTTCAGACAGGATCTGAATGTTCTGTAACAATCCTTTCCCATAGACTTTCCTGATGGGAAAAGTCCTGTCCATAGACTCAGTATATCAGAGGGGGAGGCAACTGTCAAGCAAAAAGAAGGGGGACGCGGCATTGCAATGCCGCGTCCCCCTTCGAGGGCAATCTCGCTGCAGGGTTACATCAATGGAGGGACTCTCCCGGGCCCTGGGCCTCTCTTACGGAAACGGCCACCTTGTAAAGCATGGTCAGGACAAGAAAACCAAAGGCCCAGACGGCAACGGAGATTACCGTCTCCGGGAGTGTAGGCCAGTACTCGGTAACCCGCTCAAAGGGGTTCGGGACAAAACCGCCGATTACCAGTCCGAAGCCCTTGTCTATCCAGAGTGAGATAAAGACCGCCACACAGGTGATTGCAAGGGTGGTCTCGTTCGCCCTGACACTCGGGAATACGAGCATAGCCAGGGCAAAAATGGCAAGAATCACACTCAGCCACATAAGGGGAACGAGCTTGCCGTGCCCATCCAGACCGGCAAAGAGGTACTGGAAGGATGCCATATGGCCCGGTATGTTACTGTACAGGGCAGTGAAGACCTCGAGGAGGAAGAAGAAGAAGTTTGCATACATTGCATAGGCCACTATCTTGGCTATCGCCTGGATCGCTTCCTTTCCAGGATCAAACTTCGTGAGCTTCCTTATAAGGAGTGCCAGAATTATCAGAAACGCCGGTCCCGAGGCAAAGGCTGAAGCGAGAAACCGTGCGGCCATGATTGCCGTCATCCAGAAGGGCCTCCCCGGAAGTCCGGCATAGATGAAGGCCGTGACAGTATGAATACTGACCGCCCAGGGCACGGAAAGATAGATTAGCGGCTTGACCCACTGGGGAGGGGGAACCTCCTTCCTGTCAGCCTCAAGGGTGGTCCAGCCAATCACTATGTTGAGAATAAGATATCCTGTAAGAACAACGGAGTCCCAGAAGAGTATGGAGTTCGGCGTAGGATGGAGAAGCACGTTGAAGATTCTCATCGGCTGTCCCATATCAACAAAGATGAAGAGTATGCACATCAAGACCGCGGAGACGGCGAGGAACTCGCCGAGGATCACGATCTTCGAGAACTTCTTGTAGTCATGGAGATAGTAGGGAATCACGAGCATCACCGCCGAGGCCGCAACCCCGACCAGAAAGGTGAACTGGGAGATGTAGAACCCCCAGGAGACATCCCGGCTCATTCCCGTTATCCCCAGACCTATCTTGAGCTGCTGCAGATAAACCAGAAAACCCGCACCTGTTATCCCAAGCAGAAAGAGTATCCAGAGCCAGTATTTAGGCCTTCCCTGAAGTGCCTTCTCAAACATGTTCCTCACCTCCTCCGATTATATAGAATACGGCAGGTTCTGTTCCGAGCTCAGGTTTCCGTCTCATGCTGAAGTTTTCCGCCAGATACCTCCTCACCTCGGAACCCTCGTCCCGGAGGTCACCAAAGAGGATCTTGCCCTCCGATGCCTCAACACAGGCCGGCCTGAGTCCCTCGGAAAGCCTCTCAACACAGAAGTTGCATTTCTCCACCACACCGGGAGTCCTTGTGGGGAACTCAGGGTTCACTTCCTTTATGTAGGGCCTCGGGTCAACCCAGTTGAAACTCCTCGCCCCGTAAGGACAGGCAGCCATGCAGAACCTGCAACCGATACACCGGTGATAATCCTGGGCTGTTATCCCGTTTGAGAGCTTGAATGTCGCCTTCGTGGGGCAGACCCTGACACACGGGGCATTACTGCAGTGATTACAGAGGAGAAGGACCGGCTTTTTCTCGATCCCTTCAGGAAGATAGCGGTTCTTCTGTTCCGGGAAGGAGTGCTCGAAGTCCTCCTTCCAGAGCCACTTGACCTCATGATACTTGTCAGGGAAGCTGGGCACATTATGGATGTAATGGCAGGCCTTGATAAGCTTGTCATAATCCTCCTCGGTCCTGAACTTTCTGAGATCGATAACCATGGCCCAGCGGTTCGCCTGAAGGCCCTCTGCAGCAGGGGCATACTCTGAGGAAGCAATCCTGCTCCTCACCAGAAGCTGGGCTCCCCCAACTCCTATACCTATACAGGTCAGACCGGCAAGTTTTAGAAATTCTCTTCTGTCCATGCTCATCTTCCACCCTCCTTCACAAAGTGGCAGTCCCAGCAGTATGGATCAACGGCGGCATATCCGTGACACTCATCACAGAACTTCTTCTTGTTGGAATGACATTTCATGCACGTATTCTGGAGGCTTATCCGGAAATGTTTCCCTTTGGAATTAACATAGTCGCGCTTTGCATCCCTGAGGGCAGAGTCCCGCCATTCTATCAATAACTGCATGTGGTTCCGCCTCATGAAGTCCTTTGACTCTACACACTCCTTTTTCTCAAGAGCCTTTATCACAGGAGTATCAAGACTCGGTTCCGGCTTGGCAACGGATTTCCCGATATTGCTGTAAAAGGGGAAGGTGGCAAATGCCAGAAAGATGAGCAACCCGATAATTATCTTTCCACCGTCATACATTATTCATCCTCCTCCTCTGTATCCTCCTTCCCTGGAAGGGGTTCTAACCTTAAGTCCATCGTCCTCTCCGTCTCTCCTGTCATCACAAGGGCGTTCCCGACCAGTTCATGAACTCCGCAGACATCAACTTCCGGAACCCAGTACTGCATAAGCGTGGGCAGGGCCGCTCTGTCAATGGCACAGATGTTGGCCAGCATGTTCACGCCGTACTTCTCGTGGACGTGCCGTACAGCGTTCGCCCTCGGGAAGCCGCCCCGCATCCTGAGTTCCATGTTCTCACCTGCATTAAGCCCTGAACCGCTCCCACAGCAGAAGGTCTTCTCCCTGATCGTATCCTCGGGCATCTCATAGAAGTGGTTCACAACATTCTGGATAATGTACCTCGGCTCCTCGAATATGCCCATACCACGGGAGGTATTGCAGGAATCATGGAAGGTGATCTTCAGATGGTCGTTCCTGCTCGGGTCCAGCTTGAGTTTGCCATGCCTGATCAGGTCTGCAGTGAATTCTGTTACATGGACCATCTTCGTGGCCTTGGCATTCTCGAAGACCGTCCCTGTGATGGGCGAGCGGGGGACCTCCATGAAATCGGCAGGCCCGTGCCAGGTATCCAGGTACTGGTGTATCAGCCTCCACATATGCCCGCACTCACCACCGATTATGTACTTCACACCAAGGCGTTTCGCCTCCGCGTAAATCTTGTAGTGCAGCCTCTTTGCCATCTCGTTGGAGGTAAAGAACCCGAAGTTTCCGCCCTCCGAGGCATAGGTGCTCCAGGTATAGTCGAGCCCCAGTTCGTGAAAGAGCATCAGGTATCCCATGCAGGTGTAGACACCGGGAAGGCCGAAGAGGTCGCCTGACGGGGTGACAAAGAGTATCTCCGCCCCCTTCCTGTTGAAGGACGGCTCTATCCTGATCCCGGTGATCTCCTCTATGTCGTCGCACATCATCTCGATGTTGCTCTGGATGGTATGGGGCTCAAGGCCGAGGTGGTTACCCTTGTGATAGCAGTTGGCCACCGGCCCGGCGATCCAGTCGGTGTTACAGCCCAGGAGGTTGAAGAGTTCCCTCCCCATTATGGTTATCTCAGCCTGGTCTATCCCGTAGGGACAGAAGACAGAGCACCGTCTGCACTCCGTACACTGGTAGTAGTAATACCACCACTCCTTGAAGACTTCATAGGTTAGTTCCCTGGCTCCGGCATACTTTCCAAGGAGTTTTCCGCCGGAGGTGAAATACTTCCTGTAAACAGACCGCATAAGTTCCGCCCTCAGGACGGGCATGTTCTTGGGGTCCCCGGAGCCGATATAGAAGTGGCACTTGTCTGCACAGGCACCGCAACGGACGCATATGTCCATGAAGAGCTGGAAGGACCTGTACTTGCCCAGGCGGTCCTTCATACCCTCAAGGACTATCTCCTTCCAGTTTTCCGGGAGTTTCCAGTCCTCGTCCGCCGAGGCCCACTCACGGGGGTTCGGGAAATCCACCTCCTCAAGATACTTGGGCCTGGCACCGTAGCAGAATGTGCCGGGCTTGAACTCCACCGGGGTCTCCATCCACCGGGTCTTGGGTGGACTGTAATCTATCTTGGAAAGTTCTTCAGGCTTGGGTGTCTTTGCTCCTTTTGCCATGGCTTACTCCTTTCCCTCGCTTTCTTCCGAGTCTGCTTCAGCAGTTTCAGGTTCATCCTTCTCAACAGGTATTCCGGCCATCTTCATCTTATCCCTGAACTCCTCCTCATACTCCTCATAGGTGTGAACCTTGACCGGATAGTTCCAGGGGTTCACATGCCGCTTCATCCTGCTGTTGTTTGCAAGGTTTCTGGTAGGGCTGAGGAATACACCTCCCAGATGTACAAGCTTGCTGAAGGGGAAGTAGGCAAAAAGGGTACTGATAAGGAAAATATGAACATAGAATATTGCCCCGATCCCGTCAGGAACCTTGGGACTCAGTGAGGCGAGCCCGAGGGTGAGTTCCTTGACCTTTATGATATCCACCTTCAGGAAATATCTCATGAGGATCCCCGTCGAGGCTATCCCGAATATCAGAAAGAGAGGGAAGTAGTCAGCAGGAAGGGAAATGTATCTTACCTGGGGGATATAGAATCTTCTGATCAGGAGATAGGTGACTGCAGCAAGCAGGGTGACTCCTGTCATGAGAAGGTGGGGAGAGCCGATCTGGAGGAATCCGTCCACTGCATCCATTATCTTTACAAACCCCGGCACAGGCTGCGTAAAGAACCGGAGATGTCTCAAAAGCACAATGAGAAAGGACCAGTGGAAAACAAAACCTCCGAGCCACAGCCATTTCTCCCATCCGTAGGCAAGCTTCGGCCCGTCATGAAGTTCGGTCTTCAGGTTTCTGAAGAGGGACCTGAACAAGAGCACCTCCATCGCCATTCTCACTACCACCCCCCATGTCCCTGCCGGACTCTCGATCCTGCTGTAGTGTATCCAGGGGAGGGACTTCTGCTGACCGCAGGTGGTCGGTATGTGGAATGGAACGGGTACACGGGCCCACTTCAGGATCCTGAGAATAAAACCCACAAAGAAGGTGAGCACGGCAAGATAGGGGATGAAAACGCCGAAGAGAGCCTGGAGGGAGAGTACCTTAACGCCTACATAGGCGATAAGGATGAGCACCAACACGGCAACCAAAGAAACCATTGCTCCCATTATGTAACCTCCTTCAGTGAACTGAAAAGATATGATCAGTCTTTGTCCTGCACCTCAAAACTCTCGTTTACCCTTTCAAGGAGACGGTATGTCCAGCTCCTGAGTTCATTTGCCTTCAGCTCGTAGAGTTTCTCCCTGCACTCCATGAAGATATTGAAGGCAACGCCTGCAATCTCGTCTATCCTCCCCTCGACTGCAAAGAGATCCTCCAGTGCCAGGCCGTCTCCCAATCTGTCCATAGCGATCTCTCTTATAATCTTCTTGAGATCAAAGACAAAGGCCACAGCATCCGAGGGGGCGAAGTCCTGAACCGCCCTCACCCGGATTATCCTGTCAAGATAGGGAGTGACGGTCTCGTCCGCACCACCCTGGATTATGGAATCAAGCAGACCTGAAATCCCCTCCCTGATCGTCTGGCCAACGGGGTTTGTGAACTCGTTATTGCCTGACTTCAGAAAATGGGCGGTCTCTGAAGGATAACTCTCCACTATCAGGTCGTACCAGCGCCTGAGTATGGTTTCTCTCTTTTCTGACAGGACTTGTTTTAATTCCATTGTGCAGGGTCCTTAAAGGAAAGGGTATTGAGGACTTCCCCAACACCCTTCCATAAGGTATAATCTTTTGTCTTGTTTCTTACACGCAACCGGTAGGCTTGGGGAGACCTGCATAACGGCAGGCCTGCTTTGCCGGGCCATCAGGGAAGAGCTGGTAGAGATACTTGGTATTACCCTTCTCCGGACCCATGTTCTTCTTGATCTCCTTCACCAGGATCTTGATCATCGGGGCGATCTGGTATTTATTGTAGTAATCCCTCAGAAAGTTGATGATGTCCCAGTGCTCCTGTGTAAGCTCCTGCCCGTCCTGCTCTGCCATGTAGCTGGCAAGTTCCGGGGTCCAGTCATCAAGATTCTGGAGATAACCCTCCTCGTCAACCTCAATCGTCTTGCCACCAAACTCGATAGTCGGCATCTTAAACCTCCTTATCGTAAAATTTTATTGGGGAAAATCCCTTGCCTGTTACTGCCTTCATAGCCACTTTCAAAACACACCGCCTTATTCAGAGCTATAAACATTAATACAGATAGACCTTCCGGGTCAAATTAAAAAATATAATCTGCAAATTAGAAGAACTTATCAATCATAAATTGAGGATATTTGGAAGTTGGATTATAGAATCCTCAAAAAAATCAACTTTGCCCTTGCTCTCCTGATCCCCTGATATCCCCTCCCACCGGGCAGCAACCTGTGCTCACCCGGAGAATACTCCAGTTCCTTTATCTGGTAATCCTTCCCCTCCTCAAGCTCCTTCGCCCGGTCCCAGTCATCATCACAGGCAAAGGCAAGGGTATCGGCAAAGACCTCCCCCAGATTCCTCCCCGTCGGGTCACATCCGTATACCGCCCCACACCGGCATCTGCCACCGTAGAAGAAACTCAGTTCCGTAGGGATATCACAGGGCCTCTCAAAGACCTCACTGCAGAATGGGCAACGGGGCTCTGTCAGGGCTGACTTGTCCTCTCTCTCCCGTCTCCACCGCAAGGTTTATAATTATAACACTCCCCCATACCTAAGTCAAACAAAATATTTACAGGAGTTCCCCCAATTTTTATCATACCCGGGCAGAGCACTTAATCAGTTCCTTATCACAAAACCTGCCTGATCATGATATTGATCCCCTGTGTCTGCTCTGGCGCTTATTGTATGTACTCTATCGTCTGTCAGGATTTCTGTGTGCAAAA
>WFTX01000286.1 GCA_015485235.1 Nitrospirota bacterium
CGCCGTGCTTCCGCTCCGGTGACTTCGGCTAAATCCCCACCACAGGGCCTTTTCCTGTTCCTTCTCTATATTAGGGGGTGTGCTCTGAATTTTTCATTATCAACACATGGTGGTTCATGTAAGCGCATCACTGTGTCGGCTCGGCGAAAACCGAACGGACATCTCTACTCAAAAACCATTTATACAACTGATCAGGCCTGTTAAGGCTCCGTCCATAACAGACTGTCTCTGCTCAGACACAACCGGAGCTTCATAATGAAAAATAGGAAGATCCCTGTATCAAGACACAGGGTATCTTCGATATGCAAGGAAATCTTTCAATCACATTCGCTCGCATAGGCTCGCTATGCATATTCAGAGCATAACCCCGGAATTACACCGTATAGCGTTGGAATATTCGTGAGCGATGCCCCCTGCTGAACCTTACGTTTCTGCAATGTTCAGGCTAAAGCTCCACCTCAAGGGTCTTTTCCTCACCTATGAGTAGTATCCTTCTCCTGACCTTTACCATAATCCTGTCTCCCTTCTTGTGGTAAAGGAGCAGAATCTTCAGGTCGCTGAGTTTTCTTATCTCCCTTCCATCAATGGAGACTATGATATCTCCCTTCCTGAGTCCGCCTTTATCGGCAGGGCCGCCCTTGATCAGGCCCTTCACGTTAAGCCCGTCAGCAGTCTCATCCAGAAAGACCTGGAGTTTCGGGGCAGCAGGGGTCTCTACACGGTCTGGAAAGAGGATGAAATCCGCAAGATCCCGCCGGACATCCTCGCCACCGTCATTGACTATAACGGCTGATGGAACATCAATTCTTCTTTTGACCCTGTCAGGAATTCCCCAGGAATACTCGACATGGCCGTTTCCTGCAAGGACCACCATCCTGTAACCAGGATTTTCTCTCAGGGTCTCTGCCACTGTCTCGGCCATTGTCTCATCCCAGATCAGTTGTGACTGATAGAAGTTTTCAAAGTCTTTCCTTCCTCCCAGGTTGTGTCTCTGATAGACCTCGTTAAGACGTTTTCTGTAAACGGCATTCGTCATATCCATCTCTTCAGGAAGCTCTTTGAATTCGTCCTCACTGAGGGCGGTTATCCCACCTTCCGAAACCTTCTCGATGATCTCCTTCCTTGCATTGAGGGCTACGACCCTGATACTGTTGGCTTTGGCATACTCCAGGATATCCCGGTAGAGGTTGTAATCATAGGACCAGCGGTCGAAGTACTCTGTCTTCCGGAGCATCTCCTCTTCAGTTATTCCACCCTGCACAAACCTGTCAAGATATTCCTGAAAGGGCCGCTGAAACATCTCCATACCTATAATCAGTCTCTTGTCCCGCTCATGGAGTCTTCTGATAATCTCATATTGCATCAGATGATGGCCGTACTCCGTGTGGGCCTCACCTATGTAAATAACTCTCCTGTCAAGAAGTCTCTCAACGAGGCTCTCCAGGGAGAGGCTCTTCTCTGTCTCCACTACTTCGGTTTCAAACCCCAGGTCAATTACC
Source organism: Nitrospirota bacterium (assembly GCA_015485235.1). Classification (GTDB taxonomy): domain Bacteria; phylum Nitrospirota; class Thermodesulfovibrionia; order Thermodesulfovibrionales; family JdFR-85; genus WFTX01. The sequence goes on from WFTX01000286.1 coordinate 1,500, forward strand.
ATTCCCCTGCTGGTATCATCAGTCTCTTTCAGAATGTTTCTACCCTCTTCAAAGGCAAGGACCGAGTAGTTGCCGTAATGCTCCACCTTGCGGAATGCTGCCCCAATCTCTTCCCCGGTTTTTCCATCTATCAGGACAATCACCCGCTTTCTGTCAAAGGGGTTCCGGAAGCACCGGACAATAAACCCTCCCTCTGGTAATGCCTCAGACGCAAAGAGCTTCCTCACAAACCTGTTTGTCCTTGAAAGAAGCAGTATGGTATGTCCTGGGAGATCATCCATCTTCAGTTCATCCTCTTTCCAGATCTCAAACCCCTTTTCCCTGTAATACTCGATCAGGCTGCTGTACTTTTCCCTCTCCCCATCAGGCACCACAACCATTGTATCCTTCCTCTCGATAAAGGCGGAGATTACAGGCGGGGTCTCATCATCCCGGAGTCTCCGGGGAATGTCATAATTACCATCAATGACAACCTTAAGCGGTCTCTTTTCAAAGGCCTGTTCCAGGCGGGTCACCTTCCCGGAAAGACTCTGGCTGAACTCGAATTCCCCATCCTCAAAAACAACCCTGACAGGAAGCGCTAAATGATAAGGCCCCTCTTCCTGAATTATATCCATTCTGAGGAGATATCTCCCCTTTCTGAAGACGACGCCTGGATCTGATACCCTCAAAGACACCAGGCCAGTGGTATCAATCCATTCCTTGATGAATTGGTCCACCCTCTTGCCGTCATCTTTAAAGAGTGCCATCAGAAGGTCCCTCCAGCCGGCCTTCTTCGAACCGAACTCATCTGTGAACCTCCTGAGTCCGGCAAAGAAGGCATCATCCCCCAGCTCCTGTCTTATGAGATGAAAGAGCATTGCAGCCTTTCCGTAGCCCACAGCAGAGGAGGCATGGTCCGTCCTCTGCTTGAACCGGCTCAGGGGAATCTCGTTTTCACCCTCAACATAGTTTGCGTAATCTACGAGGACCTTCTTTCTGTATTCACTCCCCTCCCCCTTCAATTCTTTATACCAGTGATCGGAAAGATACGTTGTAAGCCCTTCCGACCAGTTTCCCTCCCCGTCCTTTACAGAGACGTAGTTGCCGAACCATTGATGCAGTATTTCATGCCCAAGTGATGTCTCAACGATAAAGGGGAGCCTCAACACGCGGGCACCGAAGACTATCCTTCCCGGTGAGGCATATCCTGCATCTTCTCTTAGCTCGGCTATCGTGAGGGATGGATAGGGAAAAGGGCCGAGCATTGAGGTATAGAGGGAGAGGTATTCCTTTGTGTATTTGATGTACCTTCCAGAGAGATCCCTGTCTTCAGGAAAGAGATAGATCCGGATTTCAATCCCCTTATACTCCTCTCTTGTTACTTCGTAACCTTCAGGAGAAAAATTATCCTGAGCCTGTCCGGTGTTTATCATTGTTGCAAAGGCCCTCACGGGACCGGCAAAAAGAAGGCACGCAAAGACGATACCACCCAGTATAAATACCATCCTCTGATGACGTAAGCCCCTTACAGAAGGAACCAACCCCGCAAATCTCATCAACATGATACTCTCCTTTATCGTTCATCATTGATATTTACCGAAATGTTTTTCATGTAGGAGACAGCGTTTTCAGAAAAGACTCCGGGGAACCTCTATCTTGAGGTGCTCGTAGGCCCCCCTCGTTGCAAGCCTTCCCCGGGGCGTCCTTTCAATCAGCCCTTCCTGAAGCAGGAAGGGTTCATACACATCCTCTATGGTCTCCCGGTCCTCCCGGAGTGAGGCTGCAAGGGTCTCCACACCCACGGGGCCTCCGTTATACTTCTCGATTATCGTCCTCAGGAGCTTCCTGTCCATCTCATCAAGCCCCCTCCCGTCCACATCCATCGCCTCCAGGGCATGTTCGGTAACAGGAAGTGTAACCCTTCCATCACCCTTCACCTGGGCAAAGTCCCGGATCCGCCTCAGCAACCTGTTGGCGATCCTCGGGGTTCCCCTTGACCGGCGGGCTATCTCATAGCAGGCATCATCATCTATCTCCACATCAAGTATCTTCGATGACCTCCTCACTATATGCATCAGATCTTCAGGACTGTAGTACTGGAGTCTGACGATAACCCCGAACCTGTCCCTGAGGGGGGACGTGAGAAGCCCTGTCCTTGTGGTGGCGCCCACAAGAGTGAATGAAGGGAGATTCACCTTGAGGGTCCGGGCGTTTGGTCCCTGACCGATTATGATATCAAGATGAAAATCCTCCATGGCCGGATAGAGCACTTCCTCCACAATCCTCGGCATCCTGTGAATCTCGTCAATAAAGAGTATGTCATGCTCGGTCAGGTTCGTGAGTATTGCAGCAAGATCTCCCGGCCGCTCGAGTATCGGCCCGGAAGTCGCCCTGATATTCACACCCAGTTCATTGGAGATGATATGGGCAAGGGTTGTCTTCCCAAGGCCCGGTGGACCATAGAAAAGAACATGGTCAAGGGCCTCCCCCCGCTGCCGCGCCGCCTGGATGTAAACCTTCAGGTTATCCTTTATCCTTTCCTGGCCTACAAATTCCTCAAACCGTCTTGGCCGGAGCGTAACCTCCACCTCAACTTCGTCCATGGACGGCTCAGGACCTATGTCTTCACGGGTATCACTCATGATTCATCTTAACAATATCAAATGTCAGAAACAATAGCATACAGATTTGCACAGAAAAAAAGCAGATTCACACTGTTTAAAATGAAATCCTGAATCCTAATATCTAAATCCTGAACAATTTCAAAATTCAAATTTCTAAATAATAGAACACTGATTGACACTGAAACTAACAGATCTACACAGATTAAAACAAATCCTAAATCCTAATTTCTAATTCCTAAATTAAAACACTGATTAACACTGAAACTGAACAATCGGCACAGATTCTCCTCAACCTAAATCTCAACATCGCCCTCGACCTTAACCTTAACCTCGACCTATCTGTTAATCCCTACACGCTACCCGCTACACGCTACACGCTTTTTTTCTTGACCTTGACCTCAACCTCAACCTTAGCCTCAACCTTGACCTCAGCCTGAAGGCTGTTTAAGTCCTCCGTTACTGCTTATCCTGAAATATCTCATCGGTTCCGGAGAGGCTTGAGGGTATGGATCCCCGCCTGTTTATACAATGTTTAGGTTAAGATTCTATTTATTCAATATCTTCAACGCCTCCTTCAGTAGTGTCTCAATATCACCATCTCCCTGTTTATAGACCGAATCCAGGGCACCCCGGGCATCCGTCTTTCTGTACCCGAGATTGACAAGGGCGGAGAGGGCATCTCCATAGACGGAATCCTTTGGAGAGGTATCAGCTGGAAGCTTCTCCCTGAGTTCGAATATTATCCTCTCTGCCGTCTTCTTCCCCACGCCGGGAAGCCTGGTAAGAAGAGCAGTGTCTTCTGCATCTACAGCCCTCAGAAAATCATCAACAGGTCCACCGGATAGGATGTTCAGTGCCAGCCTCGGGCCAACACCTGTAACGTTAAGGAGAGTCCTGAATACCCTCTTCTCCCTGTCATCACCAAAACCATATAGTAGCAGTGCATCTTCCCTGACATGGGTATGTACATGGAGTGTCACCTCCTCAGACTCGGAAATCTCGGCAAGCAACCTTACAGGAACGGTTACCTCATATCCCACTCCCCCGACATCCACAATCAGACATTCAGGGGACTTCCTGAGCACTCTTCCTCGAATCAGACCTATCACAGTCTTTTATTATACCGGATTTGCCCCTTGCAGAGGGCCACCCAGCATCTCCTCGACTTCGGAAGTATAGCTGCCGTCATTCCTGTAAACATAAAGAGGAGGCTCCACTGCAAGCTCAACACCGCCACCCTTCATCCCTTCAACCAGTACCATTGTCGAACTTTCTCCTTCCCGGGGATGGACAAATCTCATCCTCTTTGGCTCTATTCCTTCCCTTCTCATGGACTCAGTCAGTTCGGAGAGCCTTGAGGGATGATATATAATATATAGCCTCCCTCCGTTCTTCAGAATACGCTTGACTGCCCCCATCAGGTCATCAAGCCTGAGAGCAATCTCATGTCTTGCTATCGCCCGCTCGCCCGTTGGGCTTATCCTTCCGGTATTGAGAGGCCTGAAGGGCGGGTTCACTGTAACTGCATCCAGGCTTCCGGGGGATATTACCGGAGAGGTCCCTTTCCCGAGTTCCCTGATGTCCGCTCTGGAAAGAGAAACCCTCTCTTCAAGACCATTCAGTACGATATTTCTCCTGGCGAGTTCAGCGAGGCTCTCCTGCAGCTCCACAAGAACGAGTTCTGTCCACGGGAACCTCTTTGCAATCAACAGTCCTACGACACCTGAGCCGGCACAGAGGTCCGCAACATGCCTGGTCTTCCGGGAAAAAACGGGGAAATGGGCGAGCAGAACGGCATCAACTGAAAACCTGTAGCCCCCTTTCCTCTGATAGAGCCTTAGGGGGCCAATACTGTCAAGGGTGATATCATCCATCTCCTTGCCTTGAATATGCACAGCGAGCGCATTTTTTAATCATTTCGATCCCCGTGGTCTTGCTCGAGACGAGTCCGTTTCGGACTTGCCCGTATCGTGGCCGCAGGGTTCTTCATTTCACCTTACAGTAGCATAAAATCGATCGAAAATGGCGGGGAGTTATGCCCGAAAGCCTTTCCGGCGATACCTCTGCGTAAGGTGACATCCCTTGAATCAGGATACCACCCGGCGTTAAGTCCTCCGTTACTGCTTATCCTGAAATATCTCATCGGTTCTGGAAAGGCTTGAGGGTATGGCTCCCCGCCTGTTTATGAAACATTCAGGTTTACCTTACACTTAGAGTTGGAATATTCGTGAGCGTATGCCCCCTGCCGAACCTCTTTTTCTGCAACGCTGAGGATCAGTCTGTCTATCACCTGTAATACTCCTCCCGCCTGTCCCTGAATATATGGTTATACTCATTCAGTCTCTTGTCCCTCGCCAGTTCAGGGTCTATTTCTGCAACTCCCAGCAACTCTTCATTATCGGGCCCCCTAAGGAGCACCTCTCCCCGCGGAGATATAACCTGACTGTTGCCTATGAATCTTAGAGATTCTCCCTTTTTCCTGCTCTCCACACCGACCCTGTTTGACGTAATACCGAAAACCATATTCTCAAGACACCTTGTTGGCATTCCTTTCGGACAATAGGGAAGCACAAGGTTTGCAGGATGGGCAACAATCTCAGCCCCCATGAGGGCAAGGGTCCTCATCGCCTCGGGAAAGAACCAGTCAAAGCAGATCATCAGACCGATCTTCCCTATCTTTGTCTCCCAGACCTGGAACCCCGTATCACCGGGACTGAAAAAGAGCTTCTCCTCATAGAAGAGGTGGGTCTTGCGGTAACAGCCGATAAATCCCTCCGGTCCTACAAATACAGCAGAATTGTATAGATTTCCACCATCCCGTTCGGCAAGTCCTCCAACAATGTATAGATTCCTTTTACTTGCCAGATCCTGTAACATCAGGGTTGTCCTGCCACCGGGCACTTCCTCAGACAGGTCCATAACCTCACTCCTGGAAACAAACTGATAACCCGTAGCAAAGAGTTCCGGAAGCACAAGCAGATCTGCATCCGCCTGTCCGAGACGGTCCTCCACCAGAGAAAGGTTTTTCTCCTTCTGCCCGAACTCCGGCCTGAACTGATAGAACCCTGCACTGATAAGCATAGCTTATAAGCTTAATTGTATTCCTTATATTTTTTATGCTTGAAAATACTTGACTTATTCTGCCTATTATAGTATATTTTTGGGGATTGTCAGAAGCCCTTTTCTCAACTGGGGATAAAACTCCCCTTATGGGGAGTGGAAACAGCACCGTGGAGAAGGAAGTTCCACGGTTTTCAGGGGTTAAGGCCCGGCAAGATGCTGGCATGCTTATTGTATTAAGGGTATTCAACACTTGAGATCAATGACGATCTATAAACGAGAACCAGGAATCCAGAACGAAAGGAGGTGAATCTGTTGAGAAAGATACTCATACTTGCGGTTGTTCTCGCTGTGGCCCTTGCCTTCATCGGGACCGCACTGGCCGTCCCTCCGGGCAAGACCGTCGAGTTCAAGGGCGGCCCGATGGGGAAGGTCGTATTTGTAGGGAAAAAGCATGCTGACGCAGGAATGAAGTGCAACAACTGCCACCCAAAGATCTTCAAGATGAAGAAGGGGGCGGACAAGATCACCATGAAGGACATCTATGCAGGTAAGTTCTGCGGCACCTGTCATAACGGGGAGAAGGCATTCAAGGCAAAAGCCAATTGCAAGAAATGCCACAAGAAGTAATATCTGCAAGGAGGTAATATAATGAGAAAAGCTCTGGTACTGACCATTGTTCTCGCTGTGGCCCTTGCCTTCATCGGGACCGCACTGGCCGTCCCTCCGGGCAAGACCGTTGAGTTCAAGGACGGTAAGATTGGGAAGGTCATCTTTGACGGTAAAAAGCATGCCGACAAAGGTCTCAAGTGCAACAACTGCCACCCAAAGATCTTCAAGATGAAGAAGGGGGCAGACAAGATCACCATGAAGGATATAAGGGCCGGGAAGTTCTGCGGCACCTGCCATAACGGCGAAAAGGCATTCAAGCCGACCAATTGCAAGAAGTGCCACAAGAAGAAGAAAAAGGTGATCAAGGGTTGTTAACCACCCCAAGGGTTTCAACAGAAAAAGGCCTCCCCTGAGGGGAGGCCTTTTTTTATCATCCGTAACCGGCTAAACTCATATATATGTCAGCCAGTCAGAATAACGTGGATTCTCTCCCTTTACTATGCTGAAAAATATCTCCTGGAGCTTGCTGGTAACTTCCCCGGGCTTGCCGGTTCCGATGGGACGGCTGTCAAGCTCCCTTATGGGGGTGACTTCTGCCGCCGTTCCTGTAAAGAATGCCTCGTCCGAGATATAAACCTCATCCCTTGTAAACCTCGCCTCAATCACCTCGATCCCTGCGTCCCGGGCGATGGTTATTATGCTGTCCCTTGTAATGCCTTCAAGGATGGAGGTAAGTGGAGTAGTCTTGAGTCTCCCGTCCCTTACTATAAAGACATTTTCTCCGCTTCCCTCAGATACATACCCCTCCGTATCGAGCAGAAGGGCCTCATCGTAACCACAGGAGATGGCCTCTTTCTTTGCAAGCTGGCTGGTTACATAATACCCGCAGACCTTCCCCCTTGACATGTTGGAGTTCACATGGTTCCTTATGAAGGAAGAGGTCTTGACCCGTATCCCGTTCTTCAGACCATCATCTCCAAGATAGGCCCCCCATGGCCATACCGCGATGGAAAGCCTTACCGGGTTCTCCTTGGGATAGAGGCCCATTGAACCGTATCCTATATAGGCAAGGGGCCGGATGTAACACTCCTTTATCCCGTTCACCCTGATCGTCTCCTTCACCGCCTCTGCTACCTCGTCAATGGAATAGGGGATCTCCATCATGAAGATCCTGGCGGAATGAAAGAGCCTCTCAACATGCTCCCTCAGCCTGAAAACGGCAGGTCCGTCAGGTGTCTCATAACACCGGATTCCCTCAAAAACACCAAGGCCGTAATGCAGGGTATGGGTCAGCACATGGACCTTTGCCTCGTCCCATGGAACGAGGTCTCCGTCCATCCAGATCTTTTCAGTTCCGTCAATCATGGAATTATATTAAACCAGTATTTGGAGAAAAGTGTCAACATATTCCACAGCAGGAGTTCCCCCAATTTTTATCATACCCTGGCAGGCCTCTTAATCAGTTCCTTATCACAAAACCTGCCTGATCATGATATTGATCCCCTGTGTCTGCTCTGGCGCTTAATGTATGTACTTTCTCCTCTGTCAGGATTTCTGTGTGCAAAAACAGACTCCCTTATGGCGCCGATCCACAACAAACTCCCTCTACTCATCACCATCAGCGCTTTGATAAGGACTGATTAAGAGGCCTGCCCGGAACATTTCCTCTTCCTTTCCCTGGAGAAACTTCTGTTTACCTTAAAAAATTACAGCACTACTTATACATCCTTACTTCTGCTTATTTCTCAATTTGTTGCTTCACTCTGCCTCTTATTTCTGGGGGAACTCCTGATTCCACAGCTGGGTAAAACCGGGAGGAAAATCAAAAGAATCAGTCTCACGGTTGCTGCCTACACTGTGTGCATAAGCCTTTCAAACTTCTCCTTCACCTGCCCCGAGGCTATCTCATGGAGACTCCTTCCGTGGGCATCCATGGTTACTATGCCTGTAAAGCCCTCGACTCTTATCTTCCATATCGCCTCTGGCAGGCCGAAATCGTTCTTCTTGAATACATCAAGCACCTCTACAACAGCCTCGGCATTCAAGACACCTGCCCCTCCGATGCCATGCAGATAGACACACTTATTCCGTCTGCACGCCTCAAGGGTACTGTCTCCCATCCCTCCCTTTCCTATGACCATCTTCACATTGAAGGCTTCAATTACCCGGTGCTGATAAATCTCCGCCCTGATGCTTGTCGTCGGACCTGAAGAGACGAACCGCCATTTCCGCCCCTCCAGTCTTACTATCGGACCGCTATGGTAAATGAACCCGCCGTTCAGCACCCTCTTCAGCTCTTCATATATCCTCTGGTCCTCTTCATCCAGGGACGTTCCCCCTTCCAACAACTGTTCCACCATATACTTATGAGCAGTGTCCCTTGCGGTTATTCCCTCCCCGAAGAGCTCCACGACATCCCCTATGTTCAGGGAAAGGATGTCTTCATCAGTAATCGGTGTTCTAAGGGTTTTTTTCATCCTCTCTCCTTCGGCGGTCAACTATAATCCCCAACAATGAATCATCACTCAATCCTGAAAGCTCCGTCCTTGCTTATAATGAGCCTCCTTCTCCTGAAGGCCCAGCACATGTAGCTCACAGTGACAAAATAAGATGCAGGCACCCTGTAGAGGGTGCTCACCTTTACACCAAGCACCGTGGTCTTTCCACCAAGCCCCTGCGGGCCGATGCCCAGTCTGTTGATATCATCAAAGAGCCTCTGTTCAAGGGCTCTCAGCCTTTCGTCCGGATTCCTGTCATCGAGTCTTCTCAAGAACTGTTTCTTTGCCTCCCTGTAACCTGATTCCCGGTCTCCTCCGATACATACCCCGAGTATGCCCGGCGGGCAGCCTTTACCTCCTGCCCGAACAACTGCATCAAGCACCACCCTTCTTACACCCTCAAAGTCCCTTCCTGCATCGAGTTCATTGAAAGGCAGGCTGTACTGGGCACTCACATTTTCGCTGCCACCGCCTTTCAGGATAAGATCTATCAGGATGTTGTCCTCACTTTCATCATGGAAGTAGATTGCAGGAAAGCCGGCCCCCTGATTGTTCCCACTGTTTTTGCCTGTTATCGGGTCCACTGCATTTGGTCTCAGATATTGCTTGCGAGTGGCCTCAGTCAGGACAGAGCCAATCTTGTCCCTGACAGCCCCTCGGGGCATGCATTCCGGTAGTGTTATGTAAAAAACAGGCAGTCCCGTATCCTGACACATGGGGGCCTTTCTCTCGGAGGCAAGGGCAAGGTTGTCAAGATACCTTGTGAGAATCAACCTTGCAGTAGAGCCTTCCTCCTCATTCTCCCTTGCCTCCCTGAGTGAATTCAGGACATCCTCCGGAAGTTCTGTTGCAGTCCTGAAAATCAGTTCCGACAGGGCCTTATCAAACAATGGACTTCTTATTATTTCTTCCATTACCTGGCTCCATTTCTCCGTATGATCCGGATAGAGGTATTCCGGTCTGATCCTTAAGTAAGTATAGCAGAAAATTTAAGATCTTTTTAAAGAGCAACTTTCAGAGGGTAGTAAAAGGCCGGTGAGACAGCAGGCTCACCGAAGGAGAAAGAATTCTCGTTTTTTGAACTGCCGATCATGTTGAGGGGAAAAAGATGGTGAGCCGTGAGGGAATCGAACCCCCGACCCGCTGATTAAGAGTCAGCTGCCTTCCTCCTTTGGTTAAATTTTGGGTAAACTATTTTAACAATCGGAAGGCCGTGACTCATTCCCTTTACCTTATGAGCCACCTAACTGTCAACGCTATTCGTGACTACCTCATAAAATTTTAATCCTGGAA
>WFTX01000287.1 GCA_015485235.1 Nitrospirota bacterium
GGTATGAACATTATGGTGACAGGAGTGAAAAGACGACGGATGAATTTCTTAATCCTGTACATATACAACCCCCTTTCCACCTTTATTTATAACTCCAATAATGGATGACTCGTAACCTGACTCTTTGAGTATGTGTATGGAGCTCTCTGCATCTGTTTCAGGAACTATTATAATATACCCTATTCCAAGATTAAAGGTCCTCTCCATCTCTACAAACTCCACTTTTCCGAGATCACTGATGAGTTCGAATACAGGGAGTCGGGGAAGGGAATCCCTTGAAATCTCGGCCCGGCATCCCTCTGGAAGGATCCTTGAGAGGTTTCCTGATATGCCTCCTCCTGTTATATGAGCCATACCCTTGAGATGTATACCCTCTCTCAGGAGTTCAAGCACACCTCTGACATAAATCCTTGTGGGTTCAAGAAGCTCTTCGCCGAGGGGCCTCCCCAACTGCTCGACATGCTGGTCTATCCTGAATTTGTGAATCTCAAAAAAGAGCTTTCTCACAAGGGAGAAGCCATTACTGTGAAGCCCCGCTGATCTCAGACCGATGATCCGGTCTGATTCCGCTATCGCGGTCCCGTCGATTATGGAGTTTCTGTTTACTACACCAACGGCAAACCCCGAGAGGTCATACTCCCCGTCCGGGTAGAATCCCGGCATTTCGGCAGTCTCACCACCTATCAGGGCACAGCCGGCCTCCCTGCATCCCCTTGCTATGCCCGAGATGACATCTCTTGCCTTCTCTGCCGTAAGCCGTCCTGTTGCAAAGTAATCAAGGAAGAAGAGGGGCTCTGCACCAGAGGTAAGGATGTCGTTAACGCACATCGCCACAAGGTCGACTCCTACGGTATCATGCCTGTCCGCCATGAAGGCTATCTTGAGCTTTGTCCCCACACCGTCAGTCCCGCTTACCAGAACAGGATCAGGATACCGGGCCGTGTCCAGGGAAAAGAGGCCGCTGAAACCGCCTATGCCCGTAAGGACCTCCTTTCTGAAGGTCTCCTGAACCAGGGGGGAGATGAGTCCTACAAGCCTCTCTCCTTCTTCGATATCCACACCGGCATCCCTGTAGGTGAGTCCTTCAGACATAGCCCTATTATTTTGCATAAATTCCTTTATTTAAGCAAGGATTATCTGTTAAATTAAAAAGGCAGCGGGTAGCGGATTGGGAGAGAAAAGAATAGGCTAAGGTTAAGGTCAAGGTCAAGGCTAAGGTTGAGGTTGAGGTCAAGGTTGAGGTTGAGGTCAAGGTTGAGGTTGAGGTCAAGGTTGAGGTTGAGGTCAAGGTTGAGTAACCTCATAACTTAGTAGCCCAATGACCAATGACGGTCTTTACCCAATACCCATTAACCAATATACCAATAACCAAATACCATGAGAGTGATCAGAGGCATAGATAATCTTCCTGACTCGGAAATCGTAAACCCCGTCATAACGCTGGGCAACTTTGACGGTGTACACCTGGGTCACAGGAAGATTTTTGAACGCGTGATCAGTGCTGCCAGAACGGAAGGGGGGACCTCCATGGTCATAACCTTCCATCCCCACCCAATGAAGGTCCTTGCGCCGGAGAAGAACCTCAGGCTCCTCACCCCGATTGAGCAGAAATTGAGACTCATAGGGGAGACAGGGATTGACACACTGCTTATCATAGAGTTTACAAGGGAGTTTGCAAGGATGCCTCCCGAGGATTTCATCAGGGATATACTGGTTGATAAACTTAAAGTAAAACATGTAATAATTGGACATAACTATCGATTTGGAAAGACTAAAAGTGGTAACACAAGGATGCTGAGGTATTATGGCCGCCGATATGGATTCAAGGTGAACGTTGTGAGAAACATGAAGATCAACCGGTTTACTGTAAGCAGCACAAGAGTGAGACAGCTTCTCCACTGGGGGAGGGTATGCGAGGCCTCGGCACTGCTGGGAAGGCCGTACTCCATTCACGGAGAGGTGGTCCGTGGGAAGGGGAGGGGACATAAGATACTTCAGATCCCGACGGCCAATATCTCAACCCCCCATGAACTCATCCCGAGGGAGGGGGTCTATGCTGTCAAGGCTGCCTTTGACGGCAACGTCTACGACGGAGTAGCAAACATCGGTAAGAACCCCACCTTCAATGGTGAGGAAATGAGCTATGAAGTGCATCTCTTCGGATACTCGGGAAATCTGCTGGGCAAGGAGTTGACTGTATACTTCGTCGACCGCCTGAGGGGGGAGAAGAAGTTCTCTTCTCCCGAAGAACTGAAGGCCCAGATCCAGAAGGATATGGACATAGCCGGTATGATACTAAAGGAATACAGGGTCAACGTCAACCCTTAACAGGAACCCCTCTCCTTCGATACACTCGATTATCTTAAGTGCCTCCTTTCTTAGTATATACCTTCTTTCGGCAAGGAGGAGGATCTGGCATGCCTCACTGTATCCTTTGAGACGCGGAGGCACCCTGAAGGGGCCGTCCATCTGGACCGCTTCATCTGAAACAAGGGGTTTCAGTATCTCTTCGAGCCGCAGGCTTAGATCAGTTTCCTTTCTGGAATAGACATACAGGGCTATCATCTTCCTGAAGGGGGGCAGACCCTGCTCTTTCCTTTCCTGGAGTTCCTTTCTCAGGAAGGATAGGTAATCCGCCCTTTTCAGACACCTGTAGAGGTGATGCCAGGAGAGGCTAGTCTGGAGAATGACTTTTCCATGGGGAAGAAGATGGTTTCTCAACTCGAAGATATCCTGGCACAGTCGTTCCGGGGCCCTGAAGTCCGGGAGGTTAAGAATCATGTCAGGGTTCAGAAAGACGATGAGATCCAGCTTGAGGCCCTTCATGGCCCTGGGTGATAATGTTCCCACTATCAGGGCATCCCTCCTTATGGGAATCTTCATTTCTTCCTGACTGGAGGGGCCGGAATAGGAAAGAGAGTCCAGTGAACGCATCTGTCTCTTCCGGCCGTGATCATCGGTTATGGCACTGAACCCCCTTGAAGCCCCGATCACCTTCTCAATGTCTTCCCGGACCTTTTCAACCCCCGAGCCGAGTGGGATCATGGAGAAGCCTCCACAGGACGGACAGGCCTCAGGAGGGGTCTTTCTGAAACCACAATGGTGGCACCGGAGTCCCTCTCCTTTGTGAAGAACAAGGGGAATCTCACAGCCGGGACAGACCTCTACCTCTCCACAGTCTTTGCAGGTCAATATACCCATTCCCAGGCGGTGCATTATGAAGAGGGCCCTGAACTCGCCGGGGTTTCTCTCAGCCATCCTGCCTACTTCTCTAAGGAGCCTTCTGGAAAGAAACGGTGTATACTGGGGGGACTCATCCTTTTTTCTGGCAAAGACCTGGAACTCTCTGCCGCGGTCCTCAGATTGGCGCATTATGTAGCCCCTGTATCTTCCGGCCTTCATGTTGTACCATGATTCCGCTGAGGGAGCCTGGGAGGAAAGGATGACAGGAACTTTTTCGAAAAGGCCTCTCATTACAGCCATATCCCTGCCGTTGTAACGGGGTGTCTCGTCCTGCTTGTAGTGGGTGCTGTGTTCTCTGGTTACCAGTATGGCCTCTGGAGAAAAGGGTAGGAAGAGGGCGGATCTCGTTCCCACAAGGACATGGATGCTTCCATCCAGCACCTTCCCGATTACAAAACTCCTTTCGGACCTCTTCAGTCCAGAGTGGAAAAGCCCCGCCCCGTCTCCCAGTTCTTTGGCGGCAAGACTCCAGAGCCTCTCTGCATCACTCTGGACAGGGGAAAGAATGAGCAAACGGAGCCCCCTTTTCAGCAAAGTCATAACCAGCCCTGATTCTTCTTTTTCCGATGGTGCGACAAAAAGGAAGGGCTTGAGATCCGCCTGCCCTGTGGCGCTCCATAATTCCTTAAAAACACCCTCAGGGAGTTCCACCGTCTCTCCGGCCCGGCTGATTTCCGGTGAGAAGGAGCTTCTTGGAGGCCGGAGTATCTCGTTGGGGAGCATGCTTTTCAGCATCAGACCGTAGGGAGAGAAATAGTACTCCTTTCCCCACTCGAGGAGTTTCAGGAGTGGTTCAGTAAAGTATGGCTTTTCACCCACGAGTCCTGTAACAGACTCCAGCCTTTTCTCCGGCGAGCCTCTGTGGCAGCGAAGAACCACACCCTTCTTTTCCTTCTTCCGGAGGGGGGCCTTTACGAGAAAGCCGGGGGCAATCCTGCGGGCGAACTCATCGGGCACAAGATAGGTCAGTGGTGATATCTTCTGGGGGAAAAGGATATCACAGAGGAGGGCGGTATCAGTCAAAGAGTCCCTTCACCTCTTCCATGAACTCTTTTACATCCTTGAACTGCCTGTAGACAGAGGCAAACCTGACATAGGCCACCTGGTCGAGTTCTCTGAGCGCCTTCATCACTTCCTCACCTATTACCGAACTTTCAACTTCCTTCACACCCATTTCTATGAGTTTTCTCTCGATCTCGTCAGTAATCCCATCGAGTGTTTCTGTCGAGATCTTAAGCTTCTTGCATGCTGTCTTGAGGCCACCAAGGATCTTGTTCCGGTCAAACTCCTCCCGTCTGCCGTCCTTCTTGACCACCATGGGAAGGATGTCCTCTATCCTTTCATAGGAGGTGAACCGCCTCTCACACTTCAGACATTCCCTCCGCCTACGAATGACATCCCCCTCCCTGCTGGTCCGGGAGTCTATAACCCTGTCTTCAAGGTTTCCACAAAAGGGACATTTCATAAGAATAAGTTATTAAGTTACTAAGTTATCAGGTTATTTATATGGTTAAAAGATTGCCGGGGTTAGTAGACCGGAAAGGTCCTGCAGAGTTCCATCACCCTCTGTCTGATTCCTGACAGTGTTGATTCGTCCATGGAATTGTTTATCACCCCGTCTATCAGGCTGGCAATCTCCTCCATCTCTCCCTCCTTCATTCCCCTCGTGGTTACACAGGGTGTTCCAAGCCTTATACCGCTTGTAATGGCGGGAGGGTTTTCGTCATAGGGGATTGCATTTTTGTTAACAGTGATGCCCGCCAGATCAAGGGCGGTTTCGGCATCCTTGCCTGTAATTCCCTTTCCGGTAAGGTTCAGAAGCATTAGGTGGTTGTCCGTGCCCCCGGAGATTATTTCAAAGCCCTTTGACAGGAGTTCCTCTGACAGACGCTTGGCGTTTGCTACTATCTGTTTCTGATAACTCCTGAACTCATCTGTGAGGGCCTCCTTCAATGCTACGGCCTTGGCAGCTATCACGTGTACAAGAGGACCTCCCTGAATGCCGGGGAATATCATCTTGTCTATCTTCCTGCCGAACTCTTCCCTGCACATTATGAGTCCTCCCCTGGGGCCCCTGAGGGTCTTGTGGGTTGTGGTAGTCACAAAGTCGGCATGGGGAAAGGGAGAAGGATGGACTCCGCCGGCAATCAGGCCGGCGATATGGGCTATATCGGCAAGAAGGAAGGCGTCGACCTCCCGGGCTATATCGGAGAATGCCTTGAAGTCTATCACTCTCGAGTATGCGCTTGCACCGGTGACAATAAGCCTGGGACGGTGTTGCCTTGCAAGCCTCCTTACTTCATCGTAGTCAATATAACCGTCCCTCCCGACACCGTAGTAGACAGGGTTGTAAAGAAAACCTGAAAAGTTGACCCTGGCACCGTGTGTAAGGTGACCGCCGTGACTGAGGCTCATCCCAAGGACTGTATCTCCGGGCTTAAGAACAGTAAAGAAGACAGCCATATTCGCCTGGGAGCCGGAATGGGGCTGGACATTAACATATTCAGCACCGAAGAGTTTCCTTGCCCTTTCAATGGCGAGCTCTTCGACCCTGTCGGCAAATTCGCATCCACCGTAATAGCGCCTGTGAGGATACCCTTCGGCATACTTGTTGGTAAAAACAGAACCCTGAACTTCAAGGACAGCCTTGGAAGTATAGTTTTCAGAGGCAATGAGAAGGATCTTGTCTTTCTCCCTCTTTTCCTCACCAATTATCGCGTTGTAGACATCAGGGTCTGTCTTTCTCACTTCGTCAAGACACATCTCTTATCCTCTCTTCCAGTTTTTCAATCTTCTCGAGCCTGCGTTGATGGCGTCCTCCTTCAAAGGGGGTCTCGAGCCATGTCCGGAGGATGGTCTCGGCAGTCGCCACCTCGGTTACTCTCCCGCCTATGACGAGGATGTTGGAATCATTATGGAGCCTGCTCATTCTGGAAGTGTATTCATCATGACAGAGTGTCGCCCTCACACGGGGAAACTTGTTTGCCACGATCGACATCCCCAGGCCGGTCCCGCAAATGAGTATTCCTCTTTCAAGTTCACCCTCTGATACAGCCCTTGAGACCTTTTCTCCAAAATCAGGATAATCCACCGAACAGTCATCGGAGGGGCCGAAATCTACTGGCTCGTATCCGAGGCTTCTGAGTGTTTCCTTGAGGTGGTTTTTCATCTCAAGTCCGGCATGATCAGACCCTATACCGATTCGTACAGACATGTTCCTGTATCATAAATAAGAATTACGATTGAAGTCAAGAAATCTCTTTGTGTATAATAAATATCTTTATTTGTGCATATTCCATACTGCCTGAAGGAGAAAGTGAATGTACAGAATTACACTTATACCTGGTGACGGAATCGGACCTGAGATAAGCGAGGCCACAGTCCGTGTGATTGAGGCCACCGGTGTCAGGATAGACTGGGATGTCCAGGAGGCAGGCGAGGAGGTATTTAAGAAGGAAGGGACTCCCCTTCCGGAGAGAGTGATAGAATCAATCAGGGAAAATGGAGTTGCCATAAAGGGTCCTGTCACAACCCCTGTGGGCAAGGGCTTCCGAAGCGTGAACGTCACGCTCAGGCAGACCCTTGATCTATATGCATGCCTCAGACCCTGCAAGGGCTTCAGGGGGGCCAGAACAAGATACGATGACATAGACATTGTTATCGTACGTGAAAACACGGAAGACCTCTATGCAGGCATCGAGTTTCCCATGGGTAAAGAAGAAACGGCCGGACTGATTGATTATATCGACAAAACAACGGGAAAAAGGATAAGAGAGGATTCAGGCATCAGCATAAAGCCGATATCCGTTTACGGCACACAGAGGATAGTCCGGTTTGCCTTCGAGTACGCCAGGAAGAACGGTAGAAAGAAGGTTACCGCCGTTCACAAAGCCAATATCATGAAGTTTTCCGACGGCCTCTTTCTCGAGACCGCCAGGGAGGTTGCCTCAGAGTACGGCGATATTGAATTTGAGGACAGGATCATAGATAATATGTGCATGCAGCTTGTCCAGAAGCCGGAACTCTACGATGTCCTGGTATTGCCCAATCTGTACGGGGATATCGTCTCAGACCTTGGTGCCGGGCTTATCGGGGGGCTCGGTCTCGCTCCTGGAGCGAACATCGGTGAGGGAATAGCTGTTTTTGAACCCACCCACGGGAGTGCACCCAAGTATAAGGGGATGAACAGGGTAAACCCCCTTGCCATGATACTCTCAGGTGTGATGATGCTCAGGTATCTTGGTGAATCCGATGCAGCTCAACGGGTGGAGAGGGCGGTGGCAGAGGTTATCGAAGAGGGTAAAAGCGTCACTTACGACATGAAGCCTTCACCAGAGGATCCCACGGCAGTGGGGACCAGGGAAGTGGCTGATGCCATCATTGCGAGGATGAACGCATAGAAGATGGAATCCATCCCCATAGGCTCTACAAACAATCTTTTAGGTCTTGCAGCCATTGTAGTATGTATAGCCATAGTTGCATTTCTCTCAAGCTCTGAGGCATCACTCATCTCGGTCAACAGGATAAGAATCCGGAACCTCAAGGAGAAAAGAGACAAAAGGGCCGAGATCGTAAACAGCATCCTTTCCGAACACGAGAGGCTCTTCGGAACGATCCTGCTTACAGAGAATTTTTTCATCATCCTGGCCACCTCGCTGGGTACGGCCATACTACTGAACATCCTTGGTGAAGACGGCTGGTGGATCGCCTCCCTGATCATGACCGTCCTTGTTGTACTGATAGGTGAGATAACTCCCAAGACTATTGCAGTCAGTCATGCGGACAGTTTCGCCCTGAGAGTCGCCCGTCCCATAAGGTTCCTGATTAAGGTGACTCATCCTGTAGTCTGGTTCTTTACCAGGTTGCCGGGCTGGTTGCTGAAGACCTTCGGGGCCGAGATTCCCACGTCTCCTTTCATAACAGAAGAGGATATAAAAACGATGATAGACCTGGGGGAGGAGTCAGGCTCCCTCATGGAAGAGGAAAAGGAGATGCTTCATAAGGTCTTTGAGTTCGGGGACACCATTGCCTCGGAAACAATGGTTCCACGAACAGACATTGTATTCATAAGGGAAGATGCCGTTGTTTCAGAAGCCCTGCATCTTGTAAGAGAGAAGGGGTTTTCAAGATACCCCGTGATCCGTGAGAAGATAGACAATATCGTAGGGATACTCTATATCAAGGATATCCTCATAAATATGGCTGAAGACAGGGTCAGCGATGAGACTCCCATCAGGGAGTTTATTCGGGATGCCTATTTCATTCCCGAAAACAAGAAGGTAAGTGAACTCCTGAATGAGATGCAGAAAAAGAAGTTTCAGATAGCCATAGTCATGGATGAATACGGAGGAACTGCCGGCCTTATCACGCTTGAGGATCTTATGGAGGAGATAGTCGGAAGCCTCCAGGACGAGTTCGAGAAGATGGAGGCAGAAAAGGATGTGGAGGTAATAGATGAAAGAACCTTTATCGTTGCCGGGTCAACCCCCCTTGACGAGGCAGGAGACCTCCTTGATGTAAAGCTCGAAAGTGCTGACTTTCATACAGTAGGAGGCTTCGTTTTCGGCCTTTTCGGGAGGCTTCCCAGGGAAGGTGAACAGATAAGGTACCATAATCTGAGATTCCTTATCCTGGAAATGGATGGAAGAAAGGTGGCAAAGCTCAAGATAACAAAGTTGTAAGCAGTGTTGAATCACCGGAATGCCCGATATGGTCGGATTGTTTGACAGCAGTAATCATCAGAATGATAAGGAGGTAGTCTTGAGAAAAAAGGTTTCCATAATAGGCGCCGGGAACGTGGGTGCAACCCTTGCCCAGCTCATTGCCCAGTCAGGGCTTGCAGACATTGTCCTTTATGATATCATGGAAGGACTCCCCCAGGGCAAGGCCCTTGATATCCTGGAAGCAACACCCCTATGGGGTGTCAGCCTGCAAATCCTTGGCACAAACAGTCTCGATCCCCTCAAGGGTTCTGATATAGTAGTAATCACGGCAGGGGCTGCAAGAAAGCCGGGCATGTCGCGGGATGACCTTCTTGAGATAAATGCCTCGGTAATAAAGAACGTGAGTGAGAATCTCCGGGAACTCTGTCCGAATGCCATAATCATCGTTGTTACAAACCCTATGGATGTTATGGCCCAGTATTGCTGGGAATCGGCATGCTTTCCTGCCGGGAAGGTAATGGGGATGGGCGGTGTCCTTGACTCTGCAAGGTTCAGGACCTTTGTCTCCCTTGAACTGGGCGTCTCACCTGAGGATGTGGAAGCCCTTGTTCTCGGCGGCCACGGAGACCAGATGGTTCCGATGCCGAGGTTCACGACCGTAAGGGGCATACCGATAACGGAACTTCTTGATCAGGAAAGGATTGCGTCTCTTATAGAAAGGACCCGGAGTGGCGGGGCGGAAATTGTCTCCCTGCTGAAAACAGGAAGCGCCTATTACGCTCCGGCTGCCTCTACTTTCCAGATGGTCAAGGCTATTGTACTGGATGAAAAGCGCGTATTACCGGCAGCCACCTATCTTGACGGTCAGTACGGTGTTGAAGGATATTTCGTGGGCGTTCCAGTGGTTTTAGGCGGTGAAGGGGTGGAAAGGATCATCGAACTTGAACTGACCGATACGGAGAGGGAGTTCTTTTCTGTCTCAGTAAATGCCGTAAAAACACTTGTCAATAAACTCAGAAACAAAGACTAAATACTGTTAAAGGAGGTCTAAGCCGATGGGCATGGAACCAACACTCGTTATCATCAAACCAGATGGGTTGAAGAAGTCTCTGACAGGTGATATTCTTTCCCGCCTCTCCGAGACCAAGCTTAAGATCATAGCAGCAAAGATTATGAAAGTGCCTAAGGAGCTTGCAGAGAAGCACTATCAGCACCTGAGTAAAGAACCCTTCTTTGAGGAACTGATAAGGTACATCACCGGCAAGATCCATGGTGAGAACAGGGTGATGGCAATGGTCTATTACGGTGAAGGGGCCATTTCCAAGATACGAGAGATAGCCGGTGCGACGAACCCTGAAGAGGCAAATCCTGTCTCGATCCGGGGGGCCTACGGGAGGATCCTTACATCAGGGATATTTGAGAATGTGATTCATGCCTCCAGCAGTCAAGATGAGGCGGAGAGAGAGATCAAGCTCTGGTTCGAGCCTGATGAAATTGTAATGGATCTTTATCCTACTGAGGAAAAGGTTTTTGAGAAAGTAATAAAGCGCGTCTGGAAGGAATAAAGAGAGGGGTTACATCAGAATTATCCTCCTGAACAGGAGATCTGCCATCTCCTGATTGATTTTCTTGAGTCTGTTGTAGACCGCGAGGGCTTCCTCTTTCTTTCCGAGACTCACATAAACATACCCAAGTCCCGCGAGGGCATCGTCGTAGTCCGGCTTTAACTTAAGGGCAAGGGTAAATTCACTGATGGCTTCAAAGAGCCTCCCTGTTGCAAGAAGGCAGTATCCTGCCCCGTTATGGTAGTCAGGAATTGTTTTATCTAAATATATCGCTTTCCTGAACCAGGGGAGAGCGGCTTCAGGGTCGCCGCTCTTCAACAGGGCCGTTCCATACCAGCCGTGAAGTGCTTGATTTTCAGGATGTTTTTCAAGCCCCTTCTTGATTTGCTCCATGGCTTCGTTGTACCTGCCCTTCAGAACGAGTTTTTTTACTTTAAGGAGTGTATCATCCAGAATTTCCTCTCCCTTCTCTGCAGTGTGTATTCCCTTCCTCTCCTTTCCTGCCCGAGGAGGCTCGATTTTCTCTATATAAGCGTCCTTTGAAACCTGCCTGACTGCCTTGACTACGGCGAGGGCCTCTTTTCTTGATCTGAAGGGGCCGGCCTTAACCAGTATGAACTTACCCTTCCTGACCATGAAAGGTTCCAGATCAGGAAATTTCTTCTTTAGCATCTCTACCAGCCTCAGTGCGTTGGTCTCCTTTCTGAATAACCCGGTCTGGATTGTATATGTATCGGCTGAACACTCCTCATCCATAAGCAAAATCAACAGAAGCGGAAACAGAACTATCATGAAAATCTTCCTGTACATGGCAAATATAAGATATCGGAAAGGGCTGTGAAATTTCCATAAAACACCAATTACCTAAAAATATGACTTTAGTTTAATTGACAAATATAACTTTATATAGTATTATTAGAAACAAGAGGAATATTCCTGGAGAAAGGAGACGGCCATGGCGGTTACGAGACGGGATTTTATCAGATTTTCAGCTCTCGGTCTGGCAGGCGGGGTGCTTGCTGCAGGGGATTTCTTCAACCCCCTGATGGCCATGGGGCCGGAAGGACAGAAGGATATACGGCATGTCCCTACGGTATGCTTCATGTGTTTCTGGCAGTGCGGGGTGATTGCAAGAGTGGAAAACGGAAGGCTGGTCAAACTTGAGGGCAACCCCTACCATCCTCTCAGCCGCGGGAAGCTGTGTGCCAGGGGGAATGCAGGAATGGGTCTTCTCTATGATGAGGACAGGCTGAAGGCCCCCCTGATCAGGACTGGCCCGAGGGGAGAAAACAGATACAGGAAGGTATCCTGGGATGAGGCCCTGGGTTTTGTTGCTGACAAGATGGAGGGGATAAAAAAGAAATACGGCCCTGAGGCCATGGCGCTCATTATGCACGGCCCCGGTGGTGACTTCTTCATGAACCTCCTCCAGGCATATGGCTCCATGAATATCGCAGCACCTTCCTATTCAATGTGTATTGGTGCCCGTAACGAAGCCTTTCATATGACCTTTGGCGACAATCCCGGAGGAGCGGAACGAGTGGACATGGTAAACAGCAGGGTGATAGTCTTCTTCGGAACCCATCTCGGAGAGAACATGCACAACTCCCTGAATCAGGACTATGCGGAGGCGATCTCAAGGGGGGCAGAACTCATCGTGGTGGATCCGAGGTTCTCAACCGCTGCAGGTAAGGCGAAACACTGGCTTCCGATAAGGCCCGGTACTGACATGGCATTACTCCTTGCATGGATAAATATAATAATCCGGGAAGGATGGTATGACAGGGAGTATGTAGAGAAATATACACGGGGCTTTGAAAAACTCAGGGAGGCCGTCATGAAATACACGCCTGAATGGGCATCTAAGGTTACTGACCTCCCGAAGGAAAAGATAACAGATACGGCACGTGAGTTGGGCAGGTATGCACCCCACGTATGTGTCCATCCGGGCAGGCACTCCACCTGGCACGGTAACGATGCACAGCGGGAGAGGGCCAGGGCGATACTAATAGCAATACTCGGAAGCTGGGGAAGAAAGGGCGGGCACTATCTCAAACCCAAGAAGCCCTCCTATCTCAAGAAAACTCCCTTCAAACTTCCTCCTTACCCGGAGATGGAGAAGGATCCCGTCCAGTTCGGGGATTATCCCTTTGCAGGCGGGGAGGGCGTGGTCCCGGAGATCAGGAGGGCCACCTTGGAGGAGACACCCTATCCGGTCAAGGGGTGGATTGTTATCGGGACCAACCTGATGAAATCCCTTCCCAACCAGCAGGAGACACTGGAGGCCATCAACAATCTCGATCTGCTCGTGGCAGTTGATGTGATGCCCTTTGATACAGTCAAGCTGGCAGACGTGATACTTCCTGAGGCAACTTACCTTGAACGATATGACCCCCTTATAAAGGTAACGCAGAAAAGCCTCGGGATTGCACTGAGGCAGCCTGTGGTAAAACCCATGTATGAGACAAAGCCTGCCTGGTGGATCGCAAAGGGGATAGCAGAAAAGCTGGGGCTCGGTGCGTATTTTCCATATAATGATTACGAAGATTACATAACAAGGCAGGCGGAGTTGTGGGGAATTGACTTTGAAGAACTGAAGAGACAGGGTTATATAGGACTGCCCGGGACTGCTGCCCCTTACATTACACCCGACAACCCCCCGAAGTTCGGGACAGAGTCAGGAAAGATAGAACTCTACAGTGAGGAACTGGAGATGTACGGCTTTGACCCCATACCTGAGTATACTCCTGTTGATGAACCACCGGATGGTTACTTCCGTCTCCTCTACGGACGAAGTCCGGTTCATACATTCAGCAGAACGACAAACAACCGGTGGCTCTGGGAACTGAAGAAAGAGAATGAGGTCTGGGTGAATCATTCAGCAGCCTACCGGCTCGGTATCAAGACAGGAGACCGTGTGGTGCTTGAAAATCAGGATGGCGTTAAGAGTAACCCCGTAAAGGTCAAGGCTACCAGCCGGATAAGGCCCGATGCCGTATATATGGTACATGGTTTCGGTGTAAGGTCCAGGGATCTCAAGAGGGCCTACCTTAGGGGTGCCGATGATCAGAGACTGATAACCAGATATAAGATGGATCCCATAACGGGCACTGCCGGGATGAGGGTGAACTTTGTAAAAATCGTCAAGGAGGCATGAGATGCCCAGATACGGCATGGTTATAGATCAGAGGAGATGTGTGGGCTGTCTTGCCTGCATTGTAGCATGCAAAAGGGAGAATGATGTCCCGCCAGAACATTACAGGACAAGGGTCGTGGAAGAAGTGGGCGGAAACTATCCTGAACTCAGACTTGAACTCCGGTCTGAACTGTGTAACCACTGCGACAATCCTCCCTGTGTATATAACTGCCCGACCGGTGCCTCCCATAAAAGGGATGACGGGACTGTACAGATAGACAGGAATAAGTGTGTCGGCTGCAAGGCCTGCATTGCTGCATGCCCCTATAATGCAAGGTACATCCATCCTGAGCATGGGTATGCAGACAAGTGCTCCTTCTGCGAGCACAGGATAAGGGAGGGCAAGGAGCCAGCCTGTGTTGCGACTTGCATCGGAAAATCGAGGATCTTCGGCGACCTTGACGATCCTGAAAGCGAGGTCTCAAAAATGCTCAGGCGTTTTGAGCCAAGGGTGCTTTTGAAAGAGGCGGGAACAAAGCCAAGAGTCTTTTATGTAAGAAGATTTTCCAGACCGGAATAGGAGGAGCCATGGAGATAACCGTTACAGGGACAAATGTCATAACCTACCCTCATATGCACATATGGGACTGGAGAATTGCTGCCTATCTCTTTCTGGGAGGCCTTACTGCCGGCGCTCTCGTCATGTCTGCAGTGGCTAACCTGAGAAAAAGCAAGAATGAGCCCAGAGACCGCGCCTGCTGCATAAAGGTTCCCCTTATCTCACCTTTCATACTGAGTGTGGGGATGATTTTTATCTTCTTCGATCTTGAGAGGAAACTCAACTCCTTCTGGTTCTATCTCTCCTTCCAGCCCCTGTCTCCCATGTCCTGGGGGGCCTGGGGTGTAGGACTGATTATACCTGTCAGTTTTCTCTACGGCCTTTCAACTGTCCCCGATGAACTCAGGGATATGCTGAGGCTGGGATTTCTGAAGAGACTCTCTGCAGCGCTCTACCCCCACATGAGGAGGCTTGCGGCACTGAACTTCATCCTTGGCATATTTCTGGGTATATATACAGGGGTATTGCTCAGCGCCTTCGTGGCAAGGCCACTCTGGAATTCGGCAATACTCCCGATCCTCTTCCTGAATTCGGCCCTCTCAACTGGAGCGGCCCTTGTGATCATAATGGCACGAAGGAACGAGGTGAAACTTTTCTTTACCAAGGTTGATATCTGGCTGATCTTTGCAGAGATTACCGTGCTGGCACTCTTCTTCTACGGCCACTATACTTCTTCTGAGGTTCACAGGGAAGCCATAATGCCCTTTTTCACCTTCTCCCACGAGTTCTTCCCCTACTGGATGAGTATCTTCACATTAAGTATAATCTTCCCCCTTGCTCTTGTGCTCAAGTTTCTCGAGACAAAGACCGAAGTATCCGGAAGTCTGACCGGGGCAGAGAAGTTCAGGATGAACCTGAGCGCTCTACTTGTACTTGTAGGAGGACTTATAATAAGGCTTGCCGTTGTATATGCAGGACAGTTAAGCGGGTTTTCGGAGCTTGTATCCCACCTGAAATAGGCAGGCCGGTCTATTCATTAACTGTTTCGTAATAATTTCAGCACCCAGGGACAGGTTGCAGACAGTGCTGGTGAGGGCATCAGATTAGCGATACCTTTAGTCCCTTTTAACGATGTAGGTGAATCCCCCTCTCCCTTTGAGGGAGAGGGCAGGGGTGAGGGTGAGTAA
>WFTX01000288.1 GCA_015485235.1 Nitrospirota bacterium
CTCAAAGCACCCGCAGGACGTCATGGGGTTTTCCATTATCGTGTATAGATTAAGTGTCTCTACTGCTCCTCCCGATGCCTGCTTCAGGTACTCATCCACTCCGGTGTACCGACCGTAGCGCGGGTCTACCAGATCGCCCTTCGGGACAGGCTGGTTTCCGCCGGTGGGGTCGATCTCATAGGCCGCCTTACCGTCCAGCCAGTTATAGGCACCGCAGAGCCCCAGCCTCTCAGGCGTGATCACACAGACATGGCTCGGTGCAAAGCTCTGGCAGAGGAGACAGCTGTAAAAGGTGTCCACTGTATCATCATTGAGGGCCGCAAGCCGCTCGTCACGGGCCTTCCATTCAGCCCTCGCCTCATCACGCCACTTTATGACTTCTTCTTCATCAGTGAACAGGGTGACCTGCACCTTGTCCACTATCGCACTGTACCTCTTGTGGGTCATGGCATGATGGATCTTTGCTATATCCTCAAGCCCGAAACCGGCCTGCCTTGCCGCATGGCTTATCCTGATCCAGGGTATGTCCCTCTGGCCCATATGCCAGATACCCTGGCCTTCATTTATATTATGATGAAGCCGCCTCTCTATAATCGGGAGAAAGTCCTGCTGCATCTTCCTTCCCGCCACTTCAACGAGAATACCGAGGGGCATCTGTCCGCCTGCCTCGAACTTCTCCTTCCAGCCCTCTCCCACAATTTCGATCTTCCCGTCCTCTATCTCATCCATCTCCCTCATTCTTGCCCATTCAAAGGCTGGAGTACGCGTACCGCCGAACTCTATGAAGGTATCCTCCTTCCTGATCCTCTCGCCCTCAAAGGCTGAGCCATAGGCTATCGGGATCGGCGGCTTGTCAACTATGATCTTCAAGCCACGGACCTCGATGGCACGCTGGACGATCTTGTCATGGTCGAGTTCCTTCTCCACCTCTTCATAGATACAGACACCCGTGGGGTGGATGACAGGGACATCAGTGTCACAGATTGCAGGAAAGCCCATGTTGATGGCCCCCGCTCCTGTGGCCCACTTTATGTCGTCCATCTCACCAAGGGGAAGGGCGAATGCAAAGACACGGTCCTTCTGGTAAAGAAGGTTCCCCTTGATGTCACCGGGTTTGACCCCGCCGAAGATCATCGAGGCCCTTATCGCCCAGTCCAGGGCATAGAGGGTATGCTCGGTGGTTGTCCCGAGAGGGACTACGTAAACATCCCAGCCAAGTTCTATTCCCTGGTTGAGAAGCTGCTTTGTAACGCTTGTCACCTTCCCGTTTTTATCCCTGGCCTGCCCGGAGAGGAAGACAAGGATATTCTTCTCCTGGAGTTCACGAACTATCTTGAGGGCTGTCTCCTCATCAGGAGCCGCACCAATGATCGCTGCAAAGCCCGGCATCCTCCCGTCAACAAGCTGGATGCCCAGGTTCCGCTGGATCGTATCCGTTATGAACCCGTTGTATTCATACCCCGTCTCAGGATCCTTGTCAGGCTCAAGCCCCTCTATGTAACGAAGGGCGAGCCAGATCTCCTCGGCAAAGAGGGTGGCCATCCCAGAGTCCAGGGCCTCGCCAAGGTAGGGCGTCCAGATATTCTCATCAGGTTCATCATGAAGGAGGTCCTGAGTCATCCTCAGGGCCTCTTTCATATCACCAAGGGTCTTTACCTCAAAGCCGGTCATCGCATATATCAGGGGCAGGTAGTAAGCTGTATCGGGGAATTCGAACTGATAGTCTTCTCCTTTCTCAGTAATAACCTTCCGTAGAAGTTCCTCAGTCTGGTTAAAGACTTTATGAGATCCTCTGATAGCCGCCGAGGCTATAATCTTTGACATCTGTAACCTCCTGTCTCCTTCAGTTCAAGGAATTTTATATAATATTTTCTTATTATATTATATTTAGTCAAGGCCTGTATCAGCCCTATAAAATTCTTTTATAACTCAGTTCAGTTCCTGTTCCCTTCAGGCGACCTTCTGTTTAAGGAAATTGGGGATGGCATTGGCCTCCCTCGGCCCTACCGTCACCTTCCAGCCCTCAAGCTTCTCCTCTATCGTCCCGCTCAGTATCGCCACATACCCGGGTATGATCAGCTCCCGGTGACTTACCTCCTCCTCTATAC
>WFTX01000289.1 GCA_015485235.1 Nitrospirota bacterium
GTTATGGCAGTGAACGGATATCACGGCTTTGTCGATGTTGGGCACATTGTTCATGAGATGTGTAATAAGCTCACCGAACTCCTGGGGGATGGCGTATCCAACCGTGTCAGGGATGTTCACTGTAGTTGCACCGGCCTTGATCACCTCTTCAGTCACCCGGCAGAGAAACTCCCGGTCGCTCCTTGTGGCATCCTCTGCGGAGAATTCCACATCATCGGTAAACTGCCTAGCAAACCTGACCGCCTTTACTGCTGCCTCCAGGGCCTCTTCCCGGGTAATCCTGAGCTTGAACTTCAGGTGTATGTCCGATGTGGCCAGGAATGTGTGTATCCTCGGAGACTCCGCCGGCTTTACCGCCTCTCCGGCCCTCTCGATGTCAATCTCCTTCGCCCTGGCAAGGCCGGCCACAGTTACTCCCTTGATCTCTCTTGCGATCCTGTTTACCGCCTCGAAGTCTCCCTGGGAGGCCACCGGGAAGCCGGCTTCTATTACATCGATCTTGAGTCTGGCGAGCTGTCTGGCAACATGGAGTTTTTCCTCCACGTTCATTGATGCCCCGGGAGACTGTTCCCCGTCACGGAGAGTTGTGTCAAATATTCTTATTCTTCTCATGATCCACCTTCTTTAAATTTTTCGGAGTATGATCACCCTGTTATCACCAGCATGCCGGGCAAGGGTGAACGGGGGATACAAGGGAAGCTCTTAACTGCAAAGAGGAGGGGAAATCCCACCCGTCTCTGGTAAGAGCCCCTTTAATTCAAGTATCTTCCCTGTTTTCGGAGGCAAGCAACCTCCGTTTTCTGTAAATAAGATAGGTATTCTCTATTATACCCCAAAAAAGGTAGGCCATTGCAAAGAAAAAGAGGGCGGAAGGGGGGTGTAAAAGTATGAAAAAGATTATCAGAACGAAGAAGACAAGCACCCAGAAGGGTTTCCTCTTCTTCAGGTCAAGCTCCTTTACCCCGTGGAACCGGAGGGTGCTGATCATCAGCAGGGAGATGACAATGGTAAGTATGAAAACCATGATACTGCCTGCAGGAGGGACAGAACTCAGGCTGTGGTAGAAGATTACAAGGGTCGCCATTATGGATGCGGCAGCCGGTATGGGCATCCCCGTAAAGGACATTTTCTCAGTAGATACCATCTGGATGTTGTAACGTGCAAGCCTGAGAGCACCGCAGGCAACAAAGAGAAAGGCCGCTCCTGCACCCAGGCGGCCCAGAGGGGCGAGTGTCCAGGTATAGAGCAGCAGCGACGGTGCAACCCCGAAGGCTATAAGGTCACTCAGTGAATCAAGTTCAAGGCCGAATTTGGTTGTGGTGTTAGTAAGCCTTGCCACCCATCCATCCAGTCCGTCAAAGACGGTCGCTATAAGTATTGACCATGCCGCTCTCGGATAGTCTCCATTCAGGGCGGAGATTACAGCGTAAAATCCGAAGAACATACCGCAGAGGGTAAGTCCATTAGGAAGAAGATATACCCCCCGTTTCATTTTTCCACCATCCTTGCAATTACTGTTGAACCGGCCTTTACCCTGTCATCCACTTTCACGAGGATCTCGGCACTCTTGGGGAGATAGATGTCCACCCTGGAACCGAACTTTATAAGGCCATACCTCTCACCCCTACTGAGACTGTCTCCGGGCTTTACCCTGCAGACGGTTCTCCTGGCGAGTATGCCTGCGATCTGTCTGACAAGAACCTGACCATAGGAAGTGGACAGTATCATTGTGGTGCTTTCATTCTCAAGGGGAGCCTCATCAGAATAGGCAGGCCGGAACCTCCCTTCACGGTGAATTACGTCCTCCACCGTACCGTCGAGGGGTGCCCTGTTTACATGGACATTAAAGGGTGACATGAATATGCTGATGCTGGTGCCCGGGGAGGCAAGGAGACTGTCCTCTGCACCGGTTCTGATCCTGATCACCTTTCCGTCTGCAGGAGAGACGACCAGGCCCCTGCCCTCAGGGATTACCCTCTCGGGGTCCCGGAAGAAGAAGACCATGAAAAGCATCAGGATCAAAGGAAAGACGGCGACCCACGGTCTGAAAAGGCCGTAGAAGATCAGGGTGAGTCCGGCTGTTACGTAAATAAAGGGCCATCCTTCAGAAGCGATTCTGAACATGTAGAATTATACATGAATGAAGACCCCAGGGGCAAAACAATAAGGACTATGGATGGATTCGAGGTATACGGTACTCGCTCTGGGTTTTTTTAACCTTACCCTTGGCTTCAATCTCAGCCTTACCTTAAGCTCCCTATTACCATTACCCCTTTTTACCGTGAACCTTCAGAATGGTATTGATATGTTCATCGCAATGCTCAATACCGGCTCTGTGGAAGAGTGCACAGGCTGTAATTACTAGATCAGTTGATGGAACTGTCTTCCCGGCGATCCGGCATTTCCGTGCCAGTTCCATTGCAAGGCCCCATACATCTGAAGTAATGGAGAGGCATGGAATCCCTCTCTCCAGTTCAGCCAGTTTTTTCTTCTCGTATCTCCCCCTTGCCCCGTTCCATAGTTCTACCAGAACCATCTCGCACCAGGCGGCACTGCCGTTCAGAAGAAAGTGTCTTACCCGCTCCCTGATTTCCGGTCTTCCAGACACCCGCAATGCCTCAATCCAGCTCGAAGTATCAATAAGGACTACCTGTTCCATTCCCGGTCTTCACGCATTTTCCTGAGGTCTTCACTGGTCATGAAGTCTTCAAATGTGCCGAGGATCTTTGAGAATTCCGCAAGTTTCTGTCTTTTATTGAAGTCCTTGATGGCACGCACTACTGCCTCCCGCTTTGTTCTGGCACCGGTATATCTCATCACCTTCTCCAGTTCTTCATCTGGAATATCAATAGTCGTTTTCATGATTATATGATACCAGAAATTCGGATTATTATCAAGCTCTGATTGTAATCCTGATGGCATACAATCAGAACCTCATGAGTAGCAGGAACCCAGAGAGGGTGCATGAAAGATGACAAATCCTGAAGCTAAACAAAGCCAAAATACAAAACAAGAAACATTGGGCACAGATAAACACAGAAACAAACAGATCAACACAGATACAGAAAAATTCTAAATCCTAATCTCTAAACCCTAAACAATCTCAAAACTCCAAATTCAAAACAATCGGACACGGATTAACGCAGAAGAAGACTGATTAGAAACAAATCCTTATCACTAATTACTACCCGCTATCCGCTCCACGCTACACCCTTTTTCTCAACCTCAGCCTCAACCTCTGTTTTTCCAGGAGTTCCCCCAGAAATAAGAGGCAGAGTGAAGCAACAAATTGAGAAATAAGCAGAAGTAAGGATGTATAAGTAGTGCTGTAATTTTTTAAGGTGAACAGGAGTTTCTCCAGGGGAAGGAAGAGAAAATGTCCCGGGCAGGCCTCTTAATCAGTCCTTATCAAAGCGCTGATGGTGATGAGTAGAGGGAGTTTGTTGTGGATCGGAGCCATAAGGAAGTCTGTTTTTGCACACAGAAATCCTGACAGAGGATAAAGTACATACAATAAGCGCCAGAGCAGACACAGGGGATCAATATCATGATCAGGCAGGTTTTGTGATAAGGAACTGATTAAGAGGCCTGCCA
>WFTX01000290.1 GCA_015485235.1 Nitrospirota bacterium
CCATGCATCCGAGGTGGGAACAGACAGGTGAAAGGGCAAAAAGCTCCCCCCTGTGTCTGACGATGAAGGCCCGGGTATGGACCTGGTGTTTTCTGAAGGGATAGGAGAAAAGTACAGTCTTTACTCCCCTTCTCGGGAGGGCGTCTTCTTCAAGGACAGGGATGAAGCGGACCACCTTTTCCCGGAGCCTTGAAGGATAGAGGAAGGCGAATACAAAGGAGGTATACACCACCGCGGCCCCGGTGAAAAACCCCTTTATGATGGAGGCGAGAAATCTCCTGCGGTTCACTTTAGATGGGGATTAAGTTTTTCCCTCAACTCCTTGCCGGTCTTGAAATAGACTACCCTTTTCTCGGGCACATCCACTGCCTCGCCTGTCTTGGGGTTCCGGGCCTTTCTTGGCTGCCTTGTCTTGAGCCGGAAATTGCCGAATCCGCGGAGTTCAACCTTTTCTCCCTTGCTCAGTGCCTCCTTGATGGAGTCGAAAAAGGTCTCCACTATGATCTCCGTCTGCTTGAGGGTAAACCCGTCAAGCCTCTCAGCCACCTTTTCAATCAGTTCCGATCTCGTCATCTCACCCTCCTTTAGTAGTACATCATGTATTTTAGCTGGACAAACTGGAAAAACCCCTTCATCCTGTCGGGGATCTTCCCTGCAATGTAATCCAGGATTGAGGACTTCTCCTTCTTCTCGACCCTGTGGGGCTCTCCCTTGATCCCGCCCAGATCTGCCGCAGCACGGACGGCATCCTCCATGTTTCCTATATCATCAACAAGACCAAGCTTCACAGCCTGGCTTCCCGTGAAAATCCTGCCGTCGGCGATCTTCCTGACCTTTTCAATATCAAGTTCCCTTCCTTCTGAAACGGCCTTGATGAACTGGCCATGGACCTCGTCGAGCACGGACTGGAGGATCTTCCGCTCCTCCTTGCCTACACCTCTGAAGGCAGAGGCAAGATCCTTGTGTTTACCGCTCTTTATGACCTCTGGCTTTACACCGATCCTGTCCATCAGCTCCTTCACGTTGGGTATCTCCATTATCACACCAATGGAGCCGGTTATGGTACCGGGGTTGGCATAGATCCTCGTAGCAGGGGCTGAGATGTAATAACCTCCGGAGGCGGCCACAGAACCCATGGAGACAATGACCGGTTTCTTCTCACGGAGTTTCTTCACCTCTTCATATATCTCCTGTGAAGGGGCGACTGCACCACCGGGGCTTTCCACCCGGAGGACTACCGCCTTTACCGAGGGGTCCCTGCCGTAATCCCTGAGTTCCTCTATCACCCTCCCCGATGAGACGATGGGCCCCTCTACCCTCACAATGGCCACCTTCTCACCTATGGGAAGTTCCCTGTTCATGAGCACCAGAAAGAGGCTCAACAGCAGGGCAAAGACAAAGAGCATGGAAACTGCTATGCAGACTTTTTTCATCCGGTCACACCCTTCCGGGCAGTCATTACCGGGACAGGCCCCCCACAGGGGAACGCCTATTCCCCGGCTTCCTCCTCCCCGGCGGAAGTATCAACGTTCTTCATGCTCAGGCCGATCTTCCTTCCTTCAAGGTCTATCTTGATGATCCGGGCGGTAAGCATATCTCCCTCTACAGGGTCGTCCTGCCCGGGCAGGAGGGACCGCTCTATCTCGGAGGAGTAGATCAATCCCTCAACAAAATCGTCTATCTCAACGAATATCCCGTATTCCGTGTTCCTGAGCACCTTGCACTGGACCTCGTCACCAAGATGATAGCGCGAGGGGATCTCCTCTTCCCAGGGATCAGGCTCAAGCTGCTTAAGCCCCAAGGCCATCCGCTCCTTCTCAGGTTCAAGGCTCAGGACGACTGTCTCTATCTTCTGTCCCTTCCTGAGCATCTCGGAGGGATGCTTTATATGCCTGGTCCATGACATGTCGGAGATGTGCAGGAGGGCGTCCACCCCTTCGGGTATCTCCACAAAGGCCCCGAAATCGGTGAGGCTCCGGACCTTTCCGATCACATGCTGACCCACCTGATATTTCTGGGCCACCACATCCCAGGGCTTTGGTTTGAGCTGTTTTATTCCGAGGGAG
>WFTX01000291.1 GCA_015485235.1 Nitrospirota bacterium
GTCAACGTCCATGCCGCTGCCGAGAGGGCCGGGCCTGTAAAGGGCGACAAGGGCGATGAGGTCCTCAAAACGGCTGGGCTGGAGCTTTACAAGGAGTTCCCTCATGCCACCGCTTTCAAGCTGGAAGACCCCTGTTGTATCCCCGGCGGAGAGGAGCCTGTAGGTCTTCCCGTCATCAAGGGGTATCCTGTTCATATCAAGTTCGATCCCCCTTGAACGGAGATACTCCAGGGTCCTCTGGATCACCGTCAGGGTCTTCAGGCCGAGGAAGTCGAACTTGAGGAGCCCGATCGCCTCAACGCTCTTCATATCAAACTGCGTGGTCACCGTTTCTTCACCCGGGTTCTTGTGCAGGGGAGTGTAGTCAGTCAGGGGGGTGGGTGAGATGACTACTCCTGCAGCGTGTGTAGAGGCATGACGGGAGAGCCCTTCCAGCCTCCGGGAGAGATCGAGGAGTTCCCTTACCCATTCTTCCTGTTCATATTTTTCCTTCAGGTCCGGTTCCTTCTTCAGTGCCTCCTCAAGGGTGACGCTCGGGCCTTCAGGGACGAGCTTTGCGATCCTGTCCACTTCTCCGTAGCCTATCCCCAGGGCCCTTCCAACATCCCTTATTACGGCCCGGGCCGCCATTGTCCCGAAGGTGATTATCTGCGCCACGTGGTCCTTTCCGTATTTCTCCTCTACATACTGGATTACCTCGCCCCTCCGGTCCTTGCAGAAGTCCACGTCGATATCAGGCATGCTGATTCTTTCGGGGTTCAGGAACCTTTCAAAGAGGAGGTTGTATCTGATGGGGTCTATTTCTGTTATTCCGAGACTGTAGGCCACCAGGCTGCCTGCTGCAGAGCCCCGTCCAGGCCCTACGGGGATTCCCCTGCGGCGGGCGAAGTTTATGAAATCCCAGACGATAAGGAAGTAGGGAGCAAAACCCATTGATTTGATCACCCCCAGTTCGTACTCCAGTCTCTTTTCATAGGTTTCGGGTATTTCGCCTGAGAGTTTTTCCTCCAATCCCTTGCGGGCAAGGTCTTCGAGGTATTCCTCGGGAGTGACCCCGTCTGCTATCTCAAACCTGGGGAGCATGGTGTTCCCGAGGTTGAAGGCGAGGTTACATTCCTCGGCGATCTTCATCGAGTTCAGGACGGCCCGGGGGACTTCTGAGAAGGCCTCCTTCATCTCATCGGGACTCTTGAAGTAGAGCTGGTCGGAGTTGAATTTCATCCTCTCACTGGTATCAACGGTCTTGCCTGTCTGGATGCAGAGAAGGACGTCATGGGCCCTGGCATCCTCCCGGTTCAGGTAATGGCAGTCATTGGTTGCTACGAGTTCCATACCGAGTCTCCCTGCAAGCTCAACAAGCTTCCTGTTGGTAGCATACTGGTCAGGGATGCCGTTATCCTGTATTTCCAGATAGAAACTCTCCTTCCCGAAGATATCCAGGTATCTCCTGGCAGCCTTTTCCGCCCGTTCAGCATCCCCCTTCAACAGGTGATAGGGGACCTCTCCGTGGAGACAGGAACTCAGCGCTATCAGGCCTTCACTGTGGCCGGCGAGGATTTCCAGATCAATCCTCGGCTTGTAATAGAACCCTTCAAGAAACCCGCTGGTTACGAGTTTCACGAGGTTCCTGTAGCCTGTCATGTTCCTGGCAAGCAGTATAAGATGATAGGCGTTGATCCCGTCCGGGTTCTGCTCCTTCAGGTGCCTGCTTCCAGGGGCTATGTAGACCTCACAGCCGATGATCGGCTTCAGCCCTGCCTTCAGGGCGGCCTTGTAGAACTTTATCGCACCAAAGAGATTGCCGTGATCTGTTATGGCCACGGCAGGCATCCTGTACTGGACGGCCTTGTCCATCAATTCGTTTATCTTGATGGCCCCGTCAAGCAGGCTGTATTCAGTATGCAGGTGGAGGGGGACAAAATCGGCGTGTTCCATACATAAATATTAACCCTCTCAGGGGGGGCAAGTCAAACGGGAAAGCAGCATGAAGCCTCCCAGTTTTTTAGTTCCTCTTACTTTAATACAGGTCCAGGGAAAGCAAAATGTGATCAACGCAACAGACGCAAGAAACTTAACCTGAATATGCATAGCGAGCGAATATAATGAAATAAAACTTCCTTATCCGGTACGGACTCGTATCGAGCATATCGAAGATACCCTGCGGTCTTGCCGCAGGGTTCTTCATTGTTGCGTAAACAGGCGGGGAGCCATACCCTCAAGCCTTCTCCAGAACCGATGAGATATTTC